>NZ_JAWLQI010000056.1:0-21978 GCF_036997785.1 Brachyspira pulli | reverse complement strand
GATACATGGTATGTTTCCAGAATCTATGAATACTATAGAAGTTAATGATGGCGGAAGAATTATAACTAAGAATGTTAGTGTAGGAACTTTACCAAATGGAATACAAAAGAAATATGATGTTGAAATTAATAATTTATCAGAAAATAAATACTATAATAATCCGGAACTATATTTTGTTAGTATAGGATGGTGGGAAGGAATACTTGGACTATCAAAAAATGGTTATACAAGATATTTTAATAGTATAAAAACGTATTTATCAAAGATATATGTCAATAATTCAAAAATATTATTTTTTGATACTTCTGAAGGTGGAGATAATAATGCAGGATTATATGATTTATTAGGTAATAGAGTAATAGAATTTCCAACTAAATCACATCATGACGTAATAAAAATAAACAATAATTATATTTATTTATCTTACTCAATTTGGGGATTAGAAGATAGATTAGTAGAAATCAATAATTCAGGTAAAATATTAAAAGAATTAAGTTTTGGTAAGTTAATAAAAAATTCTTTAGATTTAACTAAATACCCAGAAGATGAAAATGTATTCAAAAAAATAGCATTTGGTGAGGATGTAGATAATATATATATGGTAAACGGAAATCAAAAAGCTGTGGATTGGTTTCATGCTAATTCTTTAATTTATGATTCTTCTGAAGATATTTTATATGTATCATCAAGAACCAGAGGAGTATTAGCAATAGACTATTCAGAATGGAAATTAATATGGTGGATGGCAGATGCTACATTGGCTACAGAAGTACCAACTTCTATACCATATGATGTTCATTTTAAAGATTTAAAGTCATTAGAACTTTATAGAGTAAAAGGAGCAGGAATGGATGATGGTCCTAAAAATCAACATGCTTTATTTTTAAATCAAAATGGCAATTTGGGAATGTTTGATAATCAAGGAGATAAAGCAGATAATCAAAATGGATCAAGATATATAGAATACAAAATAACAGGTACTTATGGTAATTATACAGCTGCAAAAGTTTATGAATATAGAGATACTTCTTTATATTCTAGGATTATGTCAGATGTAGATTTTACTGGTGAAAATTATCAAAATCTATTATTAGTATATGCTTATCAAAAAACAAGAATTCTGGAATTAGAAAAAATCAGTAAAAGGGAATTGTTAAAACTTTATTTACCATTTGTAACATATAGAGTAGATAAAATGCCTCTTTATTATGATATAGGAAGAGTTTATTCAGAGGATTGTAATTTGAAGAATCCTAATTAATTCTAATTTTATGAAATGAAATTAAGGCTTGATTACAATAATGTAGTTAAGCCTTTTTTAATTAATAAACAATAAATCAGCTGTTTCTAAGCATCTTTTTATATGGCTGCAATATAGTTTTTGAACAGGTTTATATTTTTCTATAATATTTTTTTTATCTCTTAAAACTTCTTTTCCTGCTTCAGATAATGGAGCATCTGTAGAACCAAGCCATCTTCCTTCAGCATTTAATTGTGTTTGACCATGACGTATAAATAGTATTTTCATAATGATTACTCCAACTAAAAAATAAATTGTTTAACTATATATTGTCTACATTATAATAGCACTTTATTTTTTTTCAATAAATTAATTAATATTTTTAGATAATGTGTTTATATATAATGTGTGTTTGTTGCGTGAAATAAAATATAGTATAATATGTATTAAAAATACTTTGGAATTTCATTGACAATATCTGAATTTTTGTTATAATAAATAACTGTACAAAATCTAACAAAAATCAAAAAATAGGGTATGTGTATGAATTATGAAATATTAGCTGAAAATGCCCGCTTTTTTACAATATCAGCGGCAATTCTAACATTGGCTTTCGCATTCTATTTTTATAAATGGATGCGCAAACAAGACGAAGGTAATGAAACTATGAAAGAAATAGCTTCACATGTTCGTTCCGGTGCTATAGCTTATCTTAAACAACAGTATAAAGTTATAGCTTTCTTTTTTGCTGGAGCTTTCATTATTTTTGCTATTCTTTCTTACGCTTTAAAAGTTCAAAACCCTTTCATTCCTATAGGTTTCTTAACCGGTGGTTTCTTTTCTACTTTGTCTGGTTTCTTAGGTATGAAAACTGCTACTTATGCATCAGCAAGAACTGCTAATGCTGCTAGCAAATCTTTAAACGAAGGTTTAACAATAGCTTTCCGTTCCGGAGCTGTTATGGGACTTACTGTAGTAGGTCTTGCTTTGTTAGACATTTCATTATGGTTTATAGTATTAAATTTATGGCTTGATAATAGCTTATTCGGTACAGACTTCCTTAACTTAGCTTCTACTGGAATAGCTAAAGGTACTGCTGAATACACAGCTGCTAAAATGCACTTTGTAACTACTACAATGCTTAGCTTCGGTGTAGGTGCTTCTTTCCAAGCTTTATTCGCTCGTGTTGGCGGCGGTATATTTACTAAAGCTGCTGATGTTGGTGCTGACTTAGTAGGTAAAGTTGAAGCTGGAATACCAGAAGACGACCCAAGAAACCCTGCTGTTATAGCTGACAACGTAGGTGATAACGTAGGTGACGTTGCTGGTATGGGTGCGGATCTTTACGAATCTTATGCAGGTTCTATACTTGCTGCTATGAGTTTGGGTTCTGCTGCTTTCGGATATATTAACCCTGATATAAGCCCGATATATGCTGTATCTCTTCCTATGATACTTGCTGCTATTGGTACTCTTTCTTCTATTGTAGGTGTATTCTTTGTTAAAACTAAAGAAGGTGCTACTATGGGAGAATTATTAAAATCTTTAAGAGTTGGTGTTTATGTAAGCAGTGCTATTATTATAGTTGTTTCTTTCCTGCTTGTAAAAGCACTTCTTCCAAACAATTTGGGATTATTCGTTTCTATAATTGTAGGACTTATAGCTGGTAACGTAGTTGGTTTCTTCACTGAATACTATACTGCTGCTGAATACAGACCTACTCAATGGGTAGCTGAACAGTCTAAAACCGGTCCTGCTACAGTTATAATCGGCGGACTTGCTGTAGGTATGCAGTCTACTTTAATACCTGTTGTTACAGTAGTTATATCAATAATGCTTTCATTTGGTTTTGCAGGCGGTTTCGGTACTGAAGTTTCTTCTTTCTCTCAAGGTTTATACGGTATTGCCTTAGCTTCTGTTGGTATGTTATCTACTTTAGGTATTACATTGGCTACTGATGCTTACGGACCTATAGCTGACAATGCAGGCGGTAATGCTGAAATGTCAGGACTTCCTGAAAGTGTTAGAGAAAGAACAGATGCTTTAGACTCTTTAGGCAATACTACTGCTGCTACTGGCAAAGGCTTTGCTATATGTTCTGCTGCTTTAACTGCTATGGCTTTAATTGCTGCTTATATTGAGGAAATTAAAACTGCTTTAGGAAGAATGATTAATTCCGGAAACCTTACTTCTATCGATATAGGTACTGTTCAATATACTGCTAACAGTGCTAAAGAATTATACGACAAAGTTGTTTATAGTTTAGGTATGAATGAGTTTATGAATGCTTTTAATATTCACTTGATGAATCCTAAAGTATTAATAGGTATATTTATTGGTGCTATGTTAGTATTCTTCTTCTGTGCTTTAACTATGAAAGCTGTTGGACGTGCTGCTGCAGGTGTTGTGGAAGAAGTTAGAAGACAGTTTAGAGAAATTAAAGGCTTACTTGCTGGTGAAAAAGGTGTAAAAGCTGATTATGAAAAAGCTGTTCAAATCTGTACTAAATCAGCTCAGAAAGAGATGATTGTTCCTTCTGTACTTGCTATAATAGTACCTGTTATAGTTGGTTTCTTATTCGGAGTACCTGCTGTTATAGGTGTGTTAGTAGGAGGATTAACAGCAGGATTTGCTATGGCTGTTATGATGTCTAATGCAGGCGGTGCTTGGGATAATGCTAAAAAATACATTGAAGCTGGTAATTTTGGCGGTAAAAAAATCATAGATCCAAAAACTGGAGAAAAAATTACTAACCCTAACCATGCTGCTGCTGTTATAGGCGATACTGTTGGTGACCCATTCAAAGATACTTCAGGACCTTCAATTAATATTCTTATTAAATTAATGAGCTTGATAAGTGTTGTATTTGCAGGTGCTGTAGTTTCATTCTCACCAAAAATTCAGGCTCTGCTAGGTATAGCTGATCAAATTGTTAAGTAATTAATTTATTTAATATATATAGGCTGTCTGACTTTAATAAAAGTTGGGCAGCTTTTTTTATCTATATAATAAATGCACATTTTTATAATATTTTGTATCTTTGCAGTTGATTTTTTATGTTACTTTTGTATAATTTATTTTATAATTTTAATATAAAGGTGGTTAAATGAAAAAAAATAAAGAATTAGCAACATCAAATAAGCCTAAAATTAATATGCAGACTGTTTCAGACAAGATACAAGCTATGGTAGATAAGGGTAATAGTTTGCAGGAAATAATAATGGCAATAACAGCTTTTGGTATAGCAACTAAAACTATTATAGATCTTGTTAATAGATATACTAAAAAGTAAATTTGGGATATATAATATGATAATTAATGTTGGTATAAAAAATAAGAATGATGAAATTTTTGATATTATAGATAATTTAATAATTGTGAAAAAAGAAAACGGCAATTATGAAATTATTAAAATCTACATAGATGAAGAAAAATCATATAGAGTTGCTGATAAAGCAATTCAAATAGTATATGGAAAATCAAAAAACAATGAAACTGATTCACAAATATTATTTTTGAAAAAAAGTGATAAAATACTTAAAATTTCTTATAATAATATATATGTAAAAAAGAAGAATGGGGATATTGAGGTATACACTATTAATGAAAAAGATAATGATATATTTTTAGGCTCTGATATATTGAAAATAACAAATGGAAGCAAATCAGTCAGTATATCAGATGAAAATGAAGGTATACAAATTATAACTTTTTAGGAGTATATTAATGGCAGAAGATAAAAAAGATAAAACCCTTATAATAAAAATAGATGGTGTAAATAATAAGCAGGCAGGTAAAATAATTAGAGGTGTTATTGAGCTAAAAGATAACTATGCTCCTGATGCAAGAGGTACAATAGTAAAAGGCGAAACTGGTAAAATAGGAAATTCTAAATCAAAAAAATTAGTGGGAAATGATAATGGCAAAAAAAAGAAGTAATGAACATATAAAAGCACAAAAAGAAGGAAAAGAAATTGAGGGATATGTATGTGCTGTATGCGGAAAAGTTGATAAGAAAAATCATGGACATCATATAATATATTATAGCGAAGACGGATCAGGAGTTCATGAAAATATAATAACATTATGTCCTGAATGTCATCGTTTGTATCATGCTGGGAAACTAAATATAGATATATTGAGATTTTAAAATTTATTATAGACAAAAATAAGGCTGTCTGACTTTAATAAAAGTTGGGCAGCTTTTTTATAAATAATATCTCTAATCAATCCTTAATTACAAATCATAACATATTTACAATATTATCATTACTAGGTTATTATAATATTAATACTTTGGATTTATTATGAAATTATTAAAATATTTTTTATTTGTAAACATTTTTATTATAACTATTACATATAGTGCATTTGCTAGTTTAGAGATAAATTTCAATGGACATTATGGTATTGCTTTTCCATTTAATTCTATAAAAGTAAATGATAATTATAAAAATACTATTTATGACAGTGTTGATGGTAATTTAGGTTTTGAAGGAAATTTGTTGTTCCAAATTGGAAATTATTTTAAATTATTTGAGAATGATTATACAAGTATTATTAAAGGTGTGAGTTTATTTGGTGATATAGGTTTTAGTGTTAATGCTTTGATGTCAGATTATAAAGAAAACAATAAAAAGTATACAGAGATGCTTGGATTTTATTCTATGATGGTTGGAGCCACTGTTAAATTAAATTTCAGTAAAATGTCTGTAGGATTAGGTACTGGAATAATAGCACCTTTATATGCTATGGTTGCCTCAAGTAAATATGGCGGTGTTATTACAGCACCTGATGATTTAAATAATTGGAATGTTAATGATATGAGAAATCTATTTAAAGCTCCTATAATGCCTTATATAAAACTTACTGTTGAAGGATTTTTATATTTAGTTCCTAATTTTGCAATTACTATTGGCGGATATATGATGTATAATTTTGGTATGCAATACAAAACCGATGTTGTTAATAATAATTTAGGTAATAACATATATAATAAGTATAATTTCTCTGATCTTTCTATTGGATTGGTATTAGGTATATCTTTAGGAAGAAGTGACGGATATAATTAATATATATTTATTCATAAAAATTCTTATATAATAATTAATATTTTATTGACATCTATCTAAATTTAATTTATAATGAGCCAAAATTTTGCAATAATTTTTAGATAAAAGAGAGAGCGTATGAGAAAAATACATTCAATAAGAGTAAAAATGCCTATAGCGATAAGCATTTTAAGTACAATTTTTTTGGTCCTGATTGTGGCTTTATTATCCTACAGATCATTCAGAATCACTAAAAATACCACATTATCAGGTTTTGAAAATACAATTAGCGGTTATAAAGATATGTTAGATGTTTGGCTTGATGACAGCAGAAATTTAATAAAAACTTATGCCGTTACCCCAATAATAAGAGAATATTTTTTAAATAGAAATATAGATGTACATACTACACTTTCAGAATTTGAGGCTATAAATAATTATGTACTTGATATAGGTTTAACAGATACAAATGGTATTATTTTAGATAATGTTAATAAAGTAAAACTCGGAGAAAATATTACTACTGTAAGACCAAATATTTTAAACATATTAAGAGAAAACAATAATGAAGCTTCTTTTGATGATAGTGTACAAAAGTCAAGTGCAGATAAGAAATGGTCATTGGCTATGATTGCCGGAGTTAAATATAATGGTCAGCATGTTGGAAATATATACATGATTATGGATTGGGAAGAATTGTCAATGAAGCTTCAGGAATTAAAATTGCCTGAAAGGACTAGAATATTTGCTGTTGATGATAATAATACTATTGTCTTAGATACAAAAAACGAAATTAACACAAAGGCTAATGAAGCATATACTTCAATAATAGATAAAGGATTGAAAGCTGGTATTATGAATTATATATCTTCTGTAAGTCATGATCCTAGAACTGCGGTTTACAGCAGAATAGATAATTTACCTTGGTATTTAATTATGGCTATGGACGATAAAATAATTTATAGGGATAATAATGACTCTATTATAATATCTATAATTATATGTATTTTATCTATTATATTCATTAATATATTTGCTTTCCTTTACATTAAAAAAGTTACTCATCCTCTTAAAGATTTAATGATGCATGCTGCAAGCATAGCAGAAGGAAACATTAATATAACTAATAAGATTAATTATGGAAAAGATGAATTTGGTCAATTAGAAAAAGTTTTTGATACTATGAGTAATAGATTGGCAGAAGTAGTTTCTAATGTAAATAACGCTTCTAGGGAAATAATGACAGCGGCACAAAGTATGATGGAAAGCAGCGGAGAATTATCTATGAGAACAGATTCACAATCATCTAGTTTGGAAGAAACTGCGGCAAGTATTGAGGAAATGGTTTCAAATATTAAAATTTCAGCTGAACATTCTATACAAGGTAAAAATATGATGTCTGAATCTATGAAGTATATTGAAAGTGCTGCTAATATAATATCTCAAACTGCTTCAAACATAGAAGAAGTTTATCAAGCCAGTGAGAAGATAAAAGACATTACAAAAATAATAGAAGACATTGCTTTTCAAACAAATATACTTGCTCTTAATGCATCAGTAGAGGCTGCACGTGCTGGAGATCAAGGCCGAGGTTTTGCGGTAGTAGCTTCTGAGGTAAGAAATCTTGCTCAAACTACTCAGGCTTCTGTTCAGGACATAACAACATTAGTGGATAATACTTCTCAAAAAATAGACACAGCAACTCAAACTGCTAAGCAATCTCAGGAAATATTTGTTGATCTTCAAAGCAAGGTATTAGAAACTTCAAGATTGATGGAAACTATTACATCAAATGCTTTGGAACAGGAATCAGGTACAAATCAAATAAGTGTAGAAGTTAATAATATGGAAAATGCTACTACACAGAATGCTGCTTTGGCTGAAAATTCAAATGAGATATCAAAGAGTTTAGTTGATAAGGCTAAATCATTAGAAGAAAGTATCAAGTTCTTCAATATTATAAAATAATCATTCAGATAATAAAATAATTAAAGCTGCTTGACTTAATTTAAGTTTGGCAGCTTTTTTAACGCACGGTAAACAGCATTTCCTTTATAATAAAAATGCAATTATTATATTCTCTATATTTATAATTTTATTCAGCGTGCGTAATATAGATCATAAATTTTAAAAAATCTTGGGTGGGTGTTTTTAATTCTTAAAAAATCTATAAAGAATAATTAAGCAATAATTACTAATAAAAAATAATAAGGATAAAGGGCGGGGTATGTAACACAAGTTTAAAAATTTAATTACATTTGCCCACCCTCTATCTTTTAAATTTATTATGATATTTCTGTATTATTTTTCTTTATAAATAAAAATTGTTATTTTAGCTGCCCGCCCAAGATTTTTTAAATTTGCTGTATTATTCACCGCACGCATAATAAGCAAAAATATAAGTTTATCTACAATTCAAGTTTAATTATATTGTTAATTTAGTTTACCGTGCGTTAAATAAATTTTAAACTTTGTAAAAACGTGGGCGGGTGTTATAAATTTTAATTAAGTTATAGGGATAATTAATATTAAAATTCAAAATATAGTTATAAAGCATAAAGGGCGGGGTGTTAGAATAAATTTTTTATTTGAAAATATTGTGAAATTATAATAAAATATATAAAAAAATATTTGGGATTATTTTATGCATGATATAATTAAATCAAAAGATATAAAAGAAAGAAGAGAAATTTTAAAAGATAAATATTTTAAAGACTCAATATACTGTGTTACAGCTGAAGACTTTTCTAATGGTAGAAATAATATAGAAGTTGTAAAATCAATGTTGGAAGCCGGAATAAAAATTATTCAATATAGAGAAAAAGACAATCCTAATAAATATATGCGTGAAAAATATAATGAGTGCTTAATAATAAGAGAACTTACAAAAGAACATAATGCTTTATTTATAATAGATGATTATGCAGATTTAGCTATGGCAGTTGAAGCTGATGGGGTTCATATAGGACAAAAAGACATGCCTATTGAAGTAGTAAGAAAAATTGTTGGCTATGATAAAATAGTTGGGCTTTCTACTACCAATAAAAAACAGGCAGAAGAAGCAGTTCACACAAGTGCAGACTATATTGGAATAGGACCTATATTTTCAACTAATACTAAACCCGATGCTAATGAGGCTACAGGTATTGATTATATTGATTATGTAGTTAATAATTTAGATATTCCTTTCGTTTGTATAGGCGGAATAAAATTAAATAATATGGATTTGCTTATAGAACATAAAGCTATGAGTTTATGTATGCTTACAGAGATAGTATCTTCTGAGGATATAAAAGCTAAATGCGAACTTCTAATAAAAAAAATAAAAAGATTATAAAGATTATCATTTTTTCTTTTACTTTGATATTATCTTATTTCCTTGTTATACGAAGTATTCATTTAAAAGAAGGTAAGGATTTATTTATTGATGCTTTATCTATATTAAGTATGATACATAATAATAGAACAGAAATTATTTATGATTATATAAAAAATAGAGATAAAGTTTATGTTTATGATGATTCATTAAGCGATAAAACTAAAAGATATATCAAAAATTATTTTCCAAGTGTCAAATATGTTGGAGATATTAGATTTGTTATTTATTCTCATTTCTTTAAAGATAGGATTATATTTTATTCTTGTGATAACAGCACTATTGATAAATTAAAATCTCTAAATGTTCAATTATGCCGAGTGGTTTTAAGTATATACGATATAACAGAAGATGAATATTTAACTTTAAAAGAAACTGATAATACAAAACTTTTTCTTTCATTTACAAATAGAGAAATATACCATATAGACTCTAATTACAGCGAATCATTATCGAAGTATGTGATAGGAATTGATAAAAATGCTATAAGAGTTGTAGACGGAGATACCATAAGATACAATAAAAATTATTACAGATTTATAGGACTAGATGCTCCGGAATTAAAACAGGAGTATGGTACCAATGTAATGGCTTATGTAAGAGAGAAAATATTTAATGCTACTAATGTAAATATTTTAATAGGTTCTTATGATGCTTTCGGTCGAATATTATGTCATTTATTTGTAGATAAAATTCCATTAGCATATCCAATGATGCAGGATAAGCAAGCCAAAGAAACTATAATGAAATACGGAGATAACGGCTTTGTAACTATAGCAAGCAATATAGTTTATTTATCCAAATTTCAAGGCAGACGTCCATTCAAAGATCCAGCCCAATTCAGAAGAGAAAACAGATAATTATTTAATTTTTGTCATATATATAAATCAAATTTTGTGACAGTTTTTGTCGTAAAAATGTGTTATACTATATGACATATATTTAGTTTTAAGGATTATTATATGACAGAAACAACTAATCAAGAATCTGTAGAAATGCGTACAATAAAAAATTTATTAAACAATAAGTATAATTTCGTTATACCTAGTTATCAGAGAGGGTATAGATGGGACGAAATACAGGTAAACGATTTGCTCAACGATATTTATGAGTTTCATCAAAATAATAATGAAGGTTTTTATTGTCTTCAGCCTCTTGTATTAAAAAACATATCAGATGAAAAAATATCAGACAAAAAAATATTAGATGAATTAAAACTTGAAAATAAAGATAATGTATACGAAGTTATAGACGGACAGCAGAGATTAACAACTATTTATTTAATATTAAAATATTTAAAAAAAGAAGAAATATTTAATATAATATATACTACTAGATTAAAAAATAAAGAAGATGAACTAATTTCTCTAAATGATTTATTTGAAAAAAATGAAAATATAATTAAAGAAAATAAAATAGATAATATAGATTTTGAATATATAAAAACATCTTATGAAGTAATAAAAAAATGGTTTGAAAGCAATAAAGAAAATAAAGGTAAAGATGAAAACAAAAGCATAGAAGAAATTATAAAATATATTCTATTGGATGGAGAAAAAGTAAAATTTATATGGTATGAACCTAAACCTAGTGATAACACTAAGGCTATAGAAATTTTTACAAGAATAAATATAGGAAAAATTCCTCTTACTAATTCTGAACTCATTAAAGCTTTATTTTTACAGAAAGCTAATTTTATACAAGATGAAAATTTTGATAAAGCTTTATATGAACATACTCAAATAGAAATTGCAAGCGAATGGGACTATATAGAAAATACATTACAGGATGATAGATTTTGGGGATTCATTAATAATGATATGAATAAAAAATATAATAGGATAGACTATATTTTTGAAATAGTTTCAGATAAATTATTAGTAGAATTATCTGATGAAGAAAAAAAAGCAATAGGAGATGATAACTATAAAACTTTCAGATATTTCTATATAAAATGGAAATATAGTAAAGATAAAATGTCTTTTATGCAAAAGATTTGGAAAGAAATAAGATACTGTTTTTATGCTATGAATAAATGGTATAATGATTTAATTTTCTATCATTATATTGGATTTCTAATACATTGTGATAATAAAGAAAATAATATTTTAAACTTGTATAATTCATATATAGGTTCCACAAAAGAAAATTTTAAAACAGATCTAATAAGAAGAATCAAAGAAATTATTATAAAAAAAATAAATTATGAAATAATAGATAAAAAAGAAATAAGTTTTAATATCAAGTATGATTCCACTGATAAAGAAATTATAAGAAATTTTTTACTGCTTTACAATATAGAATATATGTTAAAAAATCAATCATCAAATGCCAAATTCCCATTTGATTTATTTAAAAAACAAAAATGGGACATTGAACATATAGAATCTCAAACTCCACAGTCTACAGAAGAAAAGGAAGAATACATAGAAGATATATTAAATATAAAAAATATAAATACCTATTATAATTTGACTAATTTTACAGAAATATTCGAAAATTACAAAAAAAATAAAAATAATGAAAATATAGATATATGGGATAAATTTATAAATATATTTTATAAAGAAAATAATAATAAAGAAAATGATGATGAAGAATTTAAAAATTCATTGGGAAATTTAACTTTATTGGACAGCTCCACAAATAGAGGTTATGGAAATGCTTTCTTTGTTATAAAGAGAAAAATTATATTGGAAAAAGATAAGAACTCACATTTTATACCTACAGGAACTAAGAATGTTTTTTTGAAATATTTTTATGATGATATAGCAACGTCTACAGTACATATATGGACAAGAGAAGATGCGAAAGCGTATGAGACAGATATATCTAAAACATTAAAAAAATTTTTTTTACCTAATAAGGATGATAAACAATGAATGATAAATTAAGTCTAATAGATTTTTTTAAAAAATATTCCAGAATAGAAATACCAAAGATACAAAGAGATTATGCTCAGGGCAGAGAAAATGAAAGCGAAGTGGCTGACAGATTTTTAGATAAAATATTTGAATGCTTAAAAGAGAAAGACAATAAAAATTTAGAGTTAGATTTTATATACGGTTCTGTAAATAATAAAACAGTTTATTTATTAGACGGACAGCAGAGAGTTACAACTTTATTCCTTCTCCATTGGTATATAGTATTAAGAGAAGATAGATTTAATGAAGAAATAAAAGAATGTTTAAAAAAATTTACTTATTCTACAAGAGTATCATCAAGAGAGTTCTGCCAAAATATAATAGATAATGATAATATAAAAAATATAAAAGGTGAAATATCTAAAAAGGAAAAAGATAAAAAAAACAAATTGTCTGATATAATAAAAGACTTTTATTGGTTTACAAATGAAAATGACCCTACTATAAAAGCTATGCTTAATATGATAGATAAAATAGATAAAAAATATAATGAAATTGTGAAAGATAATAATTCTATTAAGTTATTTGATAGATTAGAAAAAATACAATTTTATTTTTTACCTATGGAAGATTTCAAATTAACTGATGAAATTTATTTGAAAATGAATGCAAGAGGAAAACCATTAACAAGTTTTGAAAATTTTAAGGCTGATTTTACTTATTATATTCAAAAAAATAATATAGATATTTCACAGCAGCAATTAAGCGATTTAGATAATAAATATACAAACTTTTTCTGGCAATTATATAAAAGAGATAAAAAGTATGATAATTTATATATTAAATTCTTCTATAGAATTACATTAATATATTTTATAATAAATAATGAAGATGTAGAAAAATTAACAGATAATGAATATTATAAATATTTAAAAAGTGGAAGTTTTGAAGAACTAAACGAAAAAAATAAATATTCTAGTTTTAATGCATTTAAAGAAACTTATGATAAAAATATATGTGATGAAAGTAAAAATGTAATTAAAATAATATTTAAAGTATTAGATATTTTAGAGCATGAATATAGTAATAATATTTTAAATACTATTAAACCTATATGGGATCAAAATGATTATGATATTTTATCAAAAATAAAATATGAATATAAAGATATTATAATATTTTCTGCATTAATATTTTATATAGAAAAAAATGATTATTATAAAAAATCTTTTAAACAATGGATGAGAATAGTATGGAATATAACTGAAAACTCTAATATAAATGAATATTCTTCCATAAGGTTAATCAAACTTTTTAATGAATTATCAGAATATTCTTCAAATATATACAATTTTTTAGCAGATGAAAAGAATATAATTGATACAAATATATCAAAAGAAGCTGTTCAATATGAAAGAAGAAAATGTAAGTTTCTAAAAAGAAGAGGCAAACTCATAATTAAAGATAAGAATTGGGAGAAATTCTTTATTAAAGCTGAAAAATATAAATTCTTTAAAGGCTACATAGACTTTTTAATTGATGATAATATGGATATAAACAAATTTAATCATAGAGTAAAACTTTTCTGTTCTATGTTTAATGATGATGGAAAATATACATTTGATGAAGAACATTTATTTTTGAGAGCTTTAATATCTAATATAACAGATATAAACGATTTTAGAAATAAAAAGGTAAGAATATCAGATAATCTTAAAAATCTTATAAATATTTTAAAAGATAAATGTTATGATAATGATACTCATGATTACATAAAAAAATTACTTGATTCAAAAAATAAATATAAATTAAAAAAGAAATTAGAAAACGAAGTAAGCAAAGATTCAAAAATTAATCTTACAGGATATTCTTCTTATTTAAAAGAAAGAATAAAATTTGCTCATGAAGCATTAAAAGATAGCGTTTTACAAAATTGGATATATGCAGTTAATGAAAATAATAAACATAAGAATACAACAATGATAGTTGACTGGAGAGATCATTGTTTATATTTATTATTTCCTAGATTGGATAGAGTATTAATAGGGTCATATAGAAATCAATTAATATCAGATTTATTAAAAGACTATAAATATATGATAACTAATTATGATAATATAAAAAATATAAATAATGCTTATTATACTGGTTCAGATATAGAAATAAAAATAAAAAATGAAAATGAAGAATATATATTAAAGTTTGATAAATCGAATAAATTAACAATTAAAAAAGGAGATGAAGTTATACTTAAAGATAATCTTGATGAATACACTTTTAAGGATTATAAAAAAAGACTTCAAGATAATTTTTTGAAAATATATATAAAAAATAATTAATTATAATAAAAGGAGTTTAACTTAATTAAAAGCTAAGCTCATTTTATATACTAAGAATTTTAACTTTTTTAATTTTTATGTTGTTCTTTTTCCCGCCGCAAAAAGAACCAAAAAGTGCAATTGTAAAATTGGTGTTAAATCATACTAATTTTGTTTTACATGTAATATAATTTATTAAATTAGAGCCAAAATGTAGCCTTTCGCGAAGCGTATCCGAGCCTGTCGAGGATATAAGCTTCTTTGTGGCACGCCAAAGGCACTCCTTTCAGTCGCAAAAGAAGTGGGGGAGTGGGGGCAAAGCCACCACAAACAATAAAATTAAAAAAACTAAAATTGAGGAAGTTAAAAAATTGTATAATATAAAGTTATAGTATCTCATTTTTCGCTGTCAGAACTTTGACGAAGTGCTGGAAAAGTTGAAGAAATAAAAAATATTCTATAAATAAAAAGAGCTTAACTTAATTAAAAGCTAAGCTCCTTTTTTATTAAAATTATCAAATTAAAATCAAGCTTTGTTCAAATAATGAGTTACGCTCATAGCAGCAACTGCACCTTCTCCAACAGCATTAGCAACCTGACGAACTGGTTTTAATATAGAATCTCCGCAGGCAAATACACCAGGAATATTAGTTTCCATTGTAGACATATTTGTAACTATGTGTCCAGTTTCTTTTAATTCTAAGCCAGTGTCTTTCAAGAAATGTGTTGAAGGCTCCTGACCTACAAATACAAATACACCGTCTACAGGCTGATCATGCATAGAATCGTCTAATACATTTTTGATTTTTATGCTATTAACTTTACCGTCTCCGCAAATCTCATCTATTACAGAATCAAGTACATATTCCACCTTTCCAGTATCTGTTAAATGTTTTACGTTTATAGGTTCAGCTCTGAATTCTTTTCTTCTGTGAACTAAATATATTTTATTAACGAATCTTGTAAGGAAATAAGCCTCATCAAAAGCACTGTTTCCGCCTCCAACTACAGCAACAGTTTTATTTCTGTAGAAAGCACCGTCACAAGTAGCACAGTAAGAAACGCCTCTGCCTGCAAATGTATCTTCGCCTTTAGTTCCTAATTTCTTAGATGAACCGCCCATAGCAAGTATTATTGTTTTTGTTTCATAAGTTTTGCCGTCAGCAGTAATAACTTTTTTTACTTCGTCTTTAATGTTTTCTACTTTTATAACTTCATCATAAACTATTTCATTTTTAGAGAATTTTTCAGCATGCTGCTGCATTTTAGCAACAAGTTCAAAAGAACTTATTTCTTCAGGGAAACCTAAGTAATTTTCAACAGTATCAGTACTCATCATCTGACCGCCGATTCCCTTCTTTTCTATCAAAATGGAATTAGTTAAAGCTCTTCCTAAATATAACATAGCAGAAAGACCAGCAGGGCCTCCTCCTATTATAATACTATCATATACAGACATATCTAAACACTCCTTTTTTTGTTATTAGTAATAATTATTATATAATATATATTTTAATAGTCAAGTTAGTATTGTCGAACAAATTTAGTATTTGAAATGTTTTTTCACATAAGCTATTATTTCGCTAGCATTGGCAATTTCTCTTGATGAGTTTCCTACACGTATATAGAATTTTTCTTCTTTAGCACCTTGTTTATTTGTAATCTTAGTATATACAGGTTCTTTTCCTTTAGTTACATAAACAACACATATATCTTTTCCATCTTCAACAATGAAATCAATTCTTATACCTTCAGCAGAAAAAGCATTTCCATAATAAGTTTCTATTAATGTTCTTAAATGAAGTTCAAAGAAATCTCTATTAGGCTGTTTCAAAGTACTGTAATCATGTTCAAGCCCTATAATTTCTCCGTCATTGGTAATACCTATAAATAAACGTCCGCCTTCAGTATTACTAAATGCAGCAATAGATTTCATAATTACTTCTTCTAATGCTTTATTCATTTTTTGAGTATTATTGTCATATCTCAAAGTAGATTTGAACTCTACATTAGTGCTTTCGCCTTCTTCTATAATTTTCTTTACATTCATATGATTTCTTTTCAAATCTTCAATGATTCTAATATAATGTATAGCAAGTATTACAATCAAAGTTATAGTAATAACAACAAAGAATATTATAAATAGAACTATAGGTACTTGTATTTTATTTATAAGGGCTTTTTCAGGTATTATAATTCCTATTTCTATATTGTTATTTGCAACAGAGAATGTTCCTTTATATCCCCAATAAATATGTTCTTTATATAGTATTTTAACCATATCTTCATTAGTACCATTAAATTCCCTTGTCATAATATCAGCTATAATATTATAATCTATACTATTGTTTGTATTGCTGTTTGTAGCTGAGTATGATATAGGGAAAGTAATTTTACTATTACCAGTTACTAAATATGCATATATATTATTAATATTTTTTAATTCAACATCATTAAAATTAACATTAAATTGAGATATATATTCAAAAGCTATATTTTCATTCGCTATGTATATCAAATGTATATAAGGATGTCCATTTTTTATATAGAAAGAATCTATGCTAAGCTGTTCAAAAGGCACAGATGAATATTGATGCGTATTACTATTTGTAACAATATGCCCGACAACTTTATATCCATTTCCTTCTTTGGTTATGGACATATAGTTATTTCCCACTTGCATTGCTGCTTTTTCTATAAAAGTATGCTTAGGGAAGAAATTTGTTATCAAAATCTTGTAAGCTTCAGGAGCTTGATTCACTATATCGAATATAGGAGTCATTTGCATAGAAAAATAATAAGTAGGGTAGAATATCTTAGAATATTCTTCTACTATTGAAGTTTTTACATCTTGGAAAAGAGATTTAAAAATAAATTTAATTGGTATAGGACTTCTCATTTGAACATAAACCAGAAATACTATAGAAAAGAACATTATTGTTATAATAACATCTCTAACTATTCTGTTTCTTAATTCAGATTTAGAGAAAAATCTGCCAGATACAATTTTCATACTATATCCACACTAATATCCTATTGTATATACATAATAACATATATTCAATATATATCAACCTCAATATAATAAAAATGGTTAAATTTACATATATATGTAACTAATTAAATTTTTGTGAAGTTGTATTATTGTATTAAATGATGTTTAATTGAGCATTAATAATGAAATATGGGTATATAATCAAACTATTTGAGATAATGCTTTGAATTATTTATATGGAAAGTTTGAAAGAAATGATATATACTAATGCAAATTATTTTTAAGAAAATTTAATTAGGGAAAAATTATGGGAAGTGTATTTGGAAATAATATAAAATTAAGTTTATTCGGAGAATCTCATGGAGAGGCTATAGGCTGTGTTATAGACGGATTTCCTTATGGCATTAATATAGATAATGATTTTATAGAAAATGAAATGGATAGAAGAAGGGCTAAAAATGCCAAACTTACAACAGCAAGAAATGAAGCAGATAAAGTTGAAATATTATCAGGTACTCTTGATAATAAAAGCACAGGTATGCCTATTGCTGCTATAATAAGAAATGAGAATAAAAGAAGCGGCGATTATTCAAATTTGAAACTGTTGCCAAGACCTTCGCATAGTGATTATACTGCAATGCTTAGATATGACGGCTTTAATGATATAAGGGGAGGAGGTCATTTTTCAGGAAGACTTACTGCTCCTTTGGTATTTGCAGGTGCTTTAGCTAAATTGGCATTAAAAGAAAAATTTGATATTAATATAGCCGCACATATTAAACAAATATACAATATCAAAGACAAATATCCGAATGATACATTTCCAACTTATGAAGAGTTTATAAATAATTATGATAAGGAATTGAGTGTATTCAATGATGAATCTATGAATAAAATGATTAGCACAATAGAAGAAGCAAAAATGAATATGGATTCTGTTGGCGGAATTATAACTGCTGCTGCATTTAATGTACCTGCTGGTTTTGGTGATCCTTTTTATTCATCTATAGAAAGCAGAATAGCACAATCAATGTTTGCTGTACCTGCCGTTAAAGGTATTGATTTCGGACTTGGATTCGATTTTGTAGATTATAAGGCAAGCGAATGCAATGATGCTTATACAATAAAAGACAATAATAATATAAAGGTAGTAGAAACAAAAACTAATAATAATGGCGGTATATTAGGCGGTATATCAAATGGCATGCCTATAATAGTTAATGTTGTAATAAAGCCTACACCTTCAATTTCTAAAGAACAATTAACTTTAAATATAGAAACAAAAGAAGAAGAAACTTTAATTATTAAAGGACGTCATGACCCTTGTATAGCAGTAAGAGCAGTTCCTGTAATAGAGGCGGCACTTGCTATTGCCATACTTGATTTATGTATAGATATGAAAGGCAAATTATTATAAAAATATTTCATAAATTATTTTCATTAAGAAAAATACAAAAAATAGGAGATTAAAAATGAAAGCTGCAATATTTTATGAAAAACACAAAATACTAATAGAAGATGTAAATATAAAAGAACCTAAAGAAGATGAGGTTTTAGTTAAAGTTAAATACTGCGGAGTTTGCGGTACAGATGTTCATATATATGAGGGAGCAAAAGGTTCAACTGATGTTAATCCTCCAAGAATATTAGGACATGAATTTTCCGGATGTGTTGAGAAAATAGGAAGCAAAGTTACTAAAGTAAAAGTAGGAGATAAAGTTGCTATTGATCCTAATGATTATTGTAATAACTGTTATCATTGTAATAATGCCAGAAAACATTTATGCGATAGTATGACTGCTGTAGGTGTTTCTTTAGACGGAGGATTTGCCGAGTATGCTACAGTTAAAGAGAATTTAGTTTTTAAAGTACCTGATAATGTTTCTTATGAAAGTGCTGCTATGACAGAACCTATATCATGCTGTTTGCATGGTATTGATTTGATGGATATAAAACAAGGCGATACTGTTATGGTAGTTGGAACAGGAAATATTGGTCTTATTATGATTCAGCTTCTTAAATATAGCGGAGCTGTTAATATAATTGCTGTTGAACCTGTTGAGAAAAGAAGAGAAAGAGCAAAAAAATACGGTGCTAATATTGTAATAGATCCAATAAATGATAATACAGAAAACATATTAAAAGAAAATAATATATTTAATATCGATAAAGTTATAGATTGTGCCGGTAAAATACAAACTGCAGAATATTCTATTAAGTATGCAGGAAAAGGTGCTACAGTAATGTTATTTGGATTAACTGGCCCAGATGATGAATTAAAAATAAAACCTTTTGAATTATTCCAAAAAGAAATTACTATAAAAACTTCTTTTGTTAATCCTTATGCTTTTGAAAGAGCAGTTAATTTACTAGCTAGAAATATAGTAGATGTATCAGAGATTATAACCGATATTATAGAACTTGAAAATATTAATGATGTATTTACAAAGAAATTATATCTTAATGACGGTAAAGTTTTGATAAAATCATGATTTATTAATATATTTTAATTTTGTTACTCTTTAAATACCATACTAAAATTTATAAAGTTTTAGTATGGTATGTATAAATTAATTTTTATAAATCTATACTTATTTGTAATGTAATATATACCTAAACAATTATATTTTGTCAATTTTATTGTTTGTGGTGGTTTTGCCCCCACACCCACAGTTCTTTTATTGGCACAAAGAACCAAAAAGACTGCATTTTTAGGGTATATCCTATATTTAATAGGAATGTTTTTAATATAAAGTTCTAGCAATTGCGTTTTCGCGAAGCGTATCCGAGCCTATCGAGGATATATCTACTTTTTTGTGTGTCAAAAAAGTAGATAAAATTTACATAAAGTGCATCAGCTGACAAAATTAAAAATTTTTAGTACATATAAAAATATAAAACAAATTTCTTTATAATTTTATTCTGCCTTGCCAACCACTCCTTATTTTGACAAATTAATTTTTTTTTGTATAATAAAATTAAAATCTAATTTGGATGCAATTTAATGAATATCTTTGATGATGCAAGCTTGCTTTATACAGTTGCTAAATATTATTATATAGATGATTATTCTCAAAGCGAAATAGCTAAAATTTTAAATATATCAAGACCTCAAATATCAAGATTATTAAAAAGGGCCAGAGAATTAGAAATAGTAAAAATAGAAATATCTATGCCTAATAATATTAAAGATGAAAGCAAGGCAGAAAAGATAAAAAAATATTTGAATCTTAAAGATGTTTTGATAGTAGAAGATTCAAATGATAATAAACTTTTATATGTAAAAGCATCAGAGTATTTATCTGCTTTAATAGAAAAGAGTAAAAAAATAGGAGTAGGGTGGAATGAAACCCTATACAATATTTCTATAGAATTAAAATACAATGATTCAGATAAACAAAAAGTATTTTATCCTCTTATAGGAAATTTAGGAAACAATAATAATCCTTATTTACAAATTACTACTATAGTTGATAGATTTGCTGAAAAATTCAATTCAAAAGCTTATTTCAATAATTATCCTGCATTGATAGAAAAAAAATCTCTTAATAATAATGATCTTGAAAAATTAGAGGAGTTCAAAAAATTTTGGTCTGATTTAGATGTTGCTATAGTAGGTTTAAGCAGCAGGAGAGAATCTTATCAATCATATATATCCGATATACCAAAAGTAGATAAATTAAATATTGATGAAATAGAAGGAATAATATTAGGAAGTTTTTTCATGAACAATGGTGAAACTTTTAATTATCCTGATAAATATTACGTGAACTCTATAATGCTTTCAGAATTAAAAAAGATTAAAGATATAGTTTGTATAGTTTCCGGGGTGAAAAAAATAGATACTATTAAATTTGCTGCTATGAATAAATATTTTAATATTTTAATAACCGATGAAGCTACAGCAGACTCTATAATATCAAACTTCAATCTATGATATACTGAAAATTTTTAATTTTTTATATTTTGTAAATGTATTATCAACTTTAAAGTTTTTATCATTCGGATACGCTACGCGAAAAACGCAATTGTTAAACTTTATATTTTAAGAATATGTATTAAATATTGTATAATCCCCCAGTTTTGGTTAAAAATGCAGTTCTTTTGCTTCTTTTATACCAATAAAAGAAGTAG
>NZ_JAWLQI010000055.1:0-22542 GCF_036997785.1 Brachyspira pulli | reverse complement strand
TTTTTTTAAACTAAAAGTGTGCAATATCTATGGCTCTTAAACATATTTTTCATAAACAATATATTGATATATATATTATTTATTATATAATTTATATAAAATTATTTTAATGAGTATAAATATGCCGCTTATATTATCAATACTATACACCATATTTCCTATAGATTTGATACCTGATATATTGGGACCTTT
The DNA here is from genome assembly GCF_036997785.1 of Brachyspira pulli. Classification (NCBI taxonomy): domain Bacteria; kingdom Pseudomonadati; phylum Spirochaetota; class Spirochaetia; order Brachyspirales; family Brachyspiraceae; genus Brachyspira; species Brachyspira pulli. Next base: position 22,350 of record NZ_JAWLQI010000055.1, on the reverse strand, counting down.
AGGCTTTTCTGATGATATATGCATTTTAATTGTAGGGGCAATAAAAACTTTTAAAAGAGTAAGATCAGGTATAAAAGCAATAGGATTTATTGAATCTGTTTTTGATTTTATAAAAGAAGCATTGAAATTTATATTCAAATTGATATGTATAGCAATTATTATAGTAATTGGAATTTTTATAGTTTCTTTCATTATATCAATAATAAAAGATAATTCTGATATATTTGCATCTGTTATAACTAAAATACAATCAATATATAAAGAAGCATTCAACAAATTAATTACTATATTACCATTCAAATAATATAAAAATATTTTTTATTTATATTATAAAGTTATATTTTAATTTTATTACACACCCCACCCTTTATCCATTATAGCTTTATTTAGAAATTCTAATTTTTATTAACTTTATAACTAAATTAGAAATTAAAGCCCCCACCCAAGTTTTTATTAAATAAAAAAATGCATTCAACGCACGGTTAGATAATTTTTTATATATAATTAAAATCAACATTCAAAACCGATTTATATTTATAATACAATTCTGCGTGCGGTAATGAAATTAAAAATCTAAACAAATCTAGGGCGAGCGTTATAATAACAGTAAAATCTCAAAAGAATAACAAAACAATCATAACAAAGAAAACAATAAAATAAAATGGGCGGGAATTAGAATAAAATTAAATATATGAATAAATTTTAAAAAATTGCTTGACTCTGGAGTTTACTTCAATGATATAATATAATTACAGAAATTTATGAAGGAGATTATAAAATGAAAAAAGCTATATTAATTACAATGCTCGCAATATTATATGTGCTGTCATGTAATAATTCATCAAATGCACAAACAACTGTAAATAATCAAAATAATAATGCGGTTAATAATCAGAATAATTCTTCAAACGCAATGTATAATCAGGAATTAAAAAAAGCACCTATCAATATACAAACCAATGCAAACGGCAGAGTAAAAACAAGAGGATTTGCAGCAGTTTCAGCTAATATGGATTTTAAATACCATGAGTTTACAAGGCATGCAGTAGGAAGTAATGATGTTTTGATAGAAATACTTTATGCTGGAATATGCCATAGCGATATACACATGGTTGAAGGAAAATCAAGCAATACTCCTTTAGTGGTAGGACATGAAATAGCAGGCAGAGTTGTGCAGGTTGGAAATGCTGTAACAAAATTCAAATTAGGAGATTTTGCTGGCGTAGGCTGTATGGTAAACTCATGCGGACAATGCGAAAGCTGTTTGGATAATTTAGAACAATACTGCTTAAATAGAGCCGTTTATACTTATGGTTCAAGAGATAGATTCCATGATAATGAAATCACTCAAGGCGGATACTCTGATAATATAGTAGTATCTGAAGATTTTGCAATACTTATACCAGATAATGCCGAACTAGATAAAGTTGCTCCACTTCTTTGTGCTGGAATTACAACTTATTCGCCTATACAAGTTATGAATGTACAAAAAGGTGATAAAATAGGTATTGCAGGATTCGGAGGACTTGGTTCTATGGCTGTAAAATATGCAGTTAAATTATGTGCAGAAGTAACAGTATTTGATATAACAGAAGATAAAAGACAAGACGCTTTAAATATGGGAGCTGTAAAGTATGTTAATGTTAATAATGCAGAAGATTTAAAAAATGTTAACAATACTCTTAATTATATAATAAGTACAATTCCAGCCTATTATGATGTTAATATGTATATGCGTATGCTTAAAAGAGGCGGTACTATGTGTTTATTAGGTCTTCCACGTACTTCAAAAATGCCTACTCTTATAGCTATGATAGGTCAGCATGGAAGTAAAAAATTATTCGGTTCACTTATAGGAGGCATAAAAGAAACTCAGGAAATGCTTAACTATTCCATAGAAAATAATATTTATCCTACTGTAGAAATAATAAAAGCAGATGCTCAAACTATATCAGATGCTTATAGAAAAGTTATAGATGGAAAAGTAAAATTCAGATATGTAATAGATATGCGTACTATAAATAAATAATTTGTTATAGTTTTATATCAATAAAAATAAAGACTCACAAATAAATTGCGGGTCTTTATTTTTAATTTTTATTTATTTAATTATTTATATTCATTAAATGCATTTTGACTTTTTCCGCATATAGAACATTTACTTGGTGCCTTACCAGCAACAACATAACCGCAATTCTCACATAAATAATATTTTTCTGTTAATTCCTTATTATTTTTTAAATTGTTCATAGCCTTATTAAGTAAAGAATAATGAGATTTTTCCATTTTTGATATTTGGCTCATTACACTAGCCATTTCTTTTTGCTTTTCTCTATTAACAACTTTTAATAAAGCCGGATACATTTTACCATATTCATAAGAACTTATTGAAACTGCATTTTTCAAATTATCTAAATCAGAACTTTTTGAAGGTTCCTGAACTTTTGATTTCAAAATCTTATCAGTTATTTTTAATTGAAAAGCTGTATTATATAACATATTTGCATGTAAAGATTTAGAATCAGAAATCACTTTAAATAAAGCAGCTACTCTAGGATTCTTTGAAAACATAGAATATTGTGCATAGGTGAAAGAAGAATTAATTTCATTACTATAAGCTAAAGATACAGCCTCTAAAGTATTTTGAACTGTTTGAGCATTTAAAAACGAAGCAAATATCGAAAAAAGTGCAATAATTAATGTTTTTTTAAACATACAATTTCCTCCATAATTATCTAGTTATAAATTATAACTACAAAAAATGAAGAAAAGTAAAATTATTATACAATAACATGATAAAAACACATAATATAGTAGTATTAAATTACAAATTTTACAATTTATTGTAATTTAATACTACAAAAACTCATAATTGTAAAATATTTTTTATTTATCAAATAAACTAATAAATCATAATATATCTATAAATACAGAAAAATCATTACTCAAATATTCATCAGATATACGAATACTGCATTTTATATTTAATTGATTTATTATATCATTCACAATTTTTAATACTTCGTCTTTTTGATAATAATAATATTTATCGCCATATTTTTCTTTACAAGTAATATCAAGCAAATTAAAACATACACCTTTTCTTGCAGCAATTAAAAAATCTTTAACAGCATTTTTTAAAAACTCATCATTATTTCCAAGATTAAGATTAAATATACCAGAAGAATATATATAATCAAAATCATCTTCTATATCAGAATTTTTAAAGAAATCCAAAGTCATAAATTGAGGATTAATATTTTTAAAAGTTTTTTGCTTTGCTCTTTCAATCATTTCCGGCATTATATCTATTCCAATATAATACACATCTATATTTCTTTTATCTATATATTCAGCTAAATGACCAAGACCAGAACCCACATCAAGTAAAACAGATTTTCTTATATCAAAATGTTCTAATAAGGTTTTAAACCTCATCTCCTGAGCTTCTTGAGATTCCCAGTCTAAAACCTTATATTCTGGTATATTAAAATCTTTAACTCTTTCTATATAATGTTCTATTATTATTGATTTTTTATTATTCATAAACACCATTTCCGAAAATATTTTTTCTTTTTATCTTTATCATTATTTTAATGATAATTTATATATTGTTTTTTCATTATAATCTTTATCAGCATCAAATATTATACTTGGGAAATGAGGGAAATTTACTGCCCCAGGTAAAAATTCTGTTTCAAAACAAAAAGCATTATGCTTATTCAAAACTGTATTTCTAACCTTTCTATAATTTAACATATTTCCAGAATAAAAATGCATAGCAGGTTTTGTAGTATACAATTCTAAAGTTATACCTGTTTTATCACTATGACAAGAAGCTCTTAATTTATTTAAATTATCTTCCTCACAAATATTTGATAATATATTTTTTTCATTGAAAATAAAGCAATTATCATAGCCATTCGCTTTTTCAATATCAGAACCTATTTTTTTTGTTTTAGTAAAATCAAAAGGAGTATTCTCTGTTTTCAAAATTTCTCCAGTAGAAACACATTCTTCTGTTACAGGCAAATAGAATGAAGAATCTATAAATAAATCATGATCATATATAACACCTTCCCCATCAAGGTTCCAATAAGCATGATTTGTAAGATTTAAAGGTGTAGGAGCATTAACAGCTACAAAATATTCCATTACTATTTCATTATCATCTGTTAAAGTATATGTTATATCTATATCAGCATTTCCTGGATATCCTTCATCTCCGTCATTTGAACTATAAGAAAATAATACAGAATGATCATCTAAAACTTTAGAATCAAATTTTTTAAAAGATATTCCTTCAACACCGCCATGCAAATGATGTTTTCCTCCGTCATTTTTAGCCAAGTTATAAGTTTTTCCATCTAATGTAAACTCTGCATTTATTGTTCTGTTTGCAACTCTTCCAACAGAAGCACCTATATAATCATGAGGCTCTAAATAAAATGAATAATCATCGCTTCCAAATGATACTTGAATTTCATTCCCATTTTTATCCTTAAAAAATACTCCAGCTATTGATGCCCCAATATCTGTAAGCTTTAATACCATATCATTTTTATTTTTTAATTCATATAAAAGATAACCATGTCCAAAATTTTTAACTTGCATTTTTAATAAAATCCCCCGTTTAATTAATTGCGTCAATTATATCATTATACAGCTTTATTTCAATAAATTAATAAAAATCATAAAAAACACATTGACACTTATCGATATATCGTATATACTATATATCGATAAGTTTCGATTTATACAGTAAAAAATTAGGAGATTAAATGCAAGAATATCAAAATGATGCAATTGTTTTTAAAGCATTATGCGATGAAAATAGATTAAAAATACTTGAAATGATTAAAGACGGAGAAATATGTGCCTGCAAACTTTTAGAAGAATTGCAAATAGTACAATCTACATTATCACATCATATGAAAATACTTTGTGATTCCAATATAGTAGTAGGAAGAAAAGAAGGTAAATGGACATACTATAGTTTTAATCCTGACGGAATAAAGAATGCTGAAAAATTATTGAATTACTATACAACTATAGTATCAGATAAAAATGCTGAAAGTACAAAAGAATGCAAATCTAAAAAATAGTATAATTTATATTTTAATAAATATAAATAATGAATATAAATGGAAAGTAAAAAAGAAAATATAAGTTTTTTTCAAAAATATTTAACTTTATGGGTATTTATATGTATGATTATAGGAGTATTAATATCAAAATTTTTACCTATAATTCCAAATACATTAAATAAATTTGAATATGCAAATGTATCTGTACCAATAGCTATATTAATATGGCTTATGATATATCCAATGATGATGAGTGTAGATTTCCAAAGCATTAAGAATGTTACAAAAAATCCTCAAGGACTGTTTCTTACTTGGATTGTAAATTGGCTTATAAAACCTTTTACTATGTTTTTTATAGCATCTTTATTTTTTTATACAATACTCAATAATTTTATACCAAAGGATTTGGCAAAAGAATATTTAGTTGGTGCTGTACTTTTAGGAGCAGCTCCATGTACTGCTATGGTATTTGTTTGGAGTGCTTTAACAAATGGAAATCCGTCATATACTGTAGTACAGGTTGCAACTAATGATTTAATAATACTTATAGCATTCGTTCCAATAGTAAAATTTTTATTAGGAATATCAAATGTTGCAGTGCCTTGGGATACTCTATTTTTATCTGTAGTATTATTTGTACTTATACCATTAACAGCAGGAATCATTACAAGAGTTTATGTATGCAGTAAAAAAGGAATAGAATATTTTAATAACATTTTTATACATAAATTTGATAATATTACAATAATAGGATTACTATTAACATTGATATTATTATTCAGTTTTCAGGGAAATGTTATACTTTCAAATCCTATTCATATAATTTTGATAGCCATACCTTTAATATTACAAACTTTTTTAATATTTTTTATAGCATATATTGCAAGCTATTTATTAAAACTTCCTCATAATGTAGCGGCACCAGCAGGTATGATAGGAGCTTCAAATTTCTTTGAACTTGCTGTGGCTGTAGCTGTATCATTATTTGGAGTTAATTCCGGGGCTGCACTTGCAACTATTGTAGGTGTATTGGTAGAAGTACCCGTAATGCTTACTCTTGTAAAAATAGCAAATGCAACAAAAAATAAATTTAAAAATTAATAAATGAGGCAATAATTCAAAACATAAATTTAAAATTTGGAAATTAATTTTATAAATAAAATTTGGAGTTATAAAATGGAGATTATAAAATCAATATTTATCTTTATACAAGATCAAATTATATCAATGAAATGGCTTAATACATTAATAGGAAATATATTAAGTAATTTTGCATTATCAGACACTATAAAAGGAGTAATACAATTTTTTATTTATGATGTTATAAAAATATTCGTACTTCTATCAGTACTTATATTCTGTATATCATATATTCAAAGCTACTTTCCTCCGGAGAGAACTAAAAAAATATTAAGCAGATTTAATGGAATATCAGCAAATATATTAGCAGCACTTTTTGGAACTGTTACTCCATTTTGTTCTTGTTCTTCAATACCTCTTTTTATAGGTTTTACATCGGCAGGAATACCAATATCAATGACTTTTTCTTTTTTAATATCTTCCCCTCTTGTTGATTTAGCTTCTTTAATACTTTTATCAAGTGTATTTGGAATGAAAATAGCTATAGCCTATGTTGTTGTAGGTTTGGTGCTTGCTGTTGTAGGCGGTACTGTAATAGGAAAATTAAAAATGGAAAAATATTTGGAGGACTTTGTTAAAAATATTCAATCTAATGCTGATATAGAAATAGCTAAAATGACAAAAAAGGAAAGATTGATATATTCAAAAAATCAAGTGCTTCAAACTATTAAAAAAGTTTATCTCTATATATTTATAGGCGTAGGAATAGGAGCTTTTATACATAATGTTATACCGGCCGAATGGATAGACACTATACTAGGTAAAAATAATTGGTACTCTGTGCCTTTAGCTTCTTTAGTTGGTATTCCAATGTATGCAGATATATTCGGAACACTTCCTATAGCTGAAAGTTTATTTTATAAAGGAGCAGGAATCGGTACTATTTTAGCATTTATGATGTCAGTTACTGCATTATCTCTTCCATCTATGATTATGCTGAAAAAAGTTGTAAAATTACCGCTTCTTATTTTCTTTGTATGTATAGTAACTTTAGGAATAATAATTATTGGTTATTTATTTAATAATTTTTATTTTCTATTTGTATGATATAATATTAATATATAATATATAAAAATTTTAAGGAGAAAATTATGTTTTTCAAAAAGAAACAATCAAGCTGCGGCTGAGCACCTAAAGCAGCACCTTCGGTTGAAGGAAATTCAAACAATGCTAGAATAAAAATATTAGGAACAGGCTGTGCTAACTGCAAAAAATTAGAAGAAAATACTTTGGAAGCTGTAAAAGAAATAGGACTTGATTTAACAGTAGGACATGTTCAGGATATGGCCCAAATAGCTTCTTATGGAGTTATGTCTACACCTGGTTTCGTATTAGATGAGAAAGTATTATCTTACGGAAAAGTTCTCACCAAAGAAGAAATCATTAATCTATTAAAAGAAAATATAAAATAATAATTCAATTCATAATAATTTTTTATAGGGTTTTCATTTCTATTAAATACAGTTCTCTTAATATATTATAAGAGAACTGTATTTTTATATATTACAAAATACTAAAAATTAATAAAATCTCATATTAATTTCAATATAAATTTGCTTTTTTTTCGATATACCTATATTATGTATATACATGCAAGTAAATTAAGGAAGTATTAATATGAGTAAAGATATTATAGAATTTGGCTGAGGCTGTTTACCTGATCCTTATGGTGATGAGGAAAGAGAAACAGAACAAATAATTCTTTTAGGAGGAGATGATGATAATTCTCTAAATATGCTTGATAATTTAAGAAAAGCAATATTGGAATTAGATTCAGATTCATCTATAAAATACACTGACAATAAAGCTCTTATGTCATATTATGGTGTAATGACTTTACCTGCATTCATAGTAAATGATAAATTGATGTCTTACGGAAAAGTCCTTGATACAGAAACAATAGTAAATATTTTGAAAGAAAATTTATAAAAATTAGTTTGAAATCATGATGATTTCATAGTTATAATTAGATATAAGTAATTTTATAATATATTTCTTCTATATAATTGAACAAATTTAAATTTTATTCATAACAATGTACATATATACAAAACAAAAAATAATTTTGATAAAAAATATTTTTAATATATAATATCCTAATATATAAAATTAGGATATTATATGATTAGTGAAGAAAATAAATATTTTTACAGTGCTTTAAACAATATACAAAACTTAAAATATGAAGAAGCTATCAATGATTTACTTAAAGTCATAGAAATAGACAATGATAATTTAGATGCATATCATAATTTGGCAAGAGTATATTATGAAATGCAAAATTTTGACAAAGCAATAGAAACTTATAATAAATCAATTGAAATATATCCGCATGACAGCGATGCATATTACTATAGAGCAGAAGTTCATATTCAGCAGAAAAATTATGATAAGGCTATTGAAGATTTAGAAAAATCTATTTCAAAGAATGAAGCCTATTCTGATGCTTACTATTTAATGTCTGTAGCATATAGAAAAAATAAAAAATACAAAAAAGCAATAAAATATTTAAAGAAAACATTAGAATTCAATTCAGAAGACTATATAGCTTATTATGATTTATACAAATTATATACCTTCCTTTATAATCACAGCAAAGAAGAAAATGAAGAAATAAAAAATAAATATTTACTAAAAGCCAATAAATGTTTGAAAAAATCAGTTGATTTAGGCTATGAAAAAGCTATAGAAGAATTAAATAATAATACAAATAATCAATAATAAATATATAACATATAAACATTAACTTGCAATATGTGTAAATATGAAATATTATATACATATTAAATAAAAGGAGAACAAATATATGTCAAAAAAAGTTTTAGTACCATTAGCTGAAGGTGTTGAAGAAATTGAGGCTATAACAATTATCGATGTTTTAAGAAGAGCAAATATAGAAGTTGTTACTGCTTCTTTAACTGACAATTTGGAAGTAAAAGGTGCACATAATATCACAATAAAAGCAGATGCTACTTTAGAAAAAATTATGAGCTATGATTTTGATGCAATAGCACTACCAGGCGGATACGGCGGAATGAACAATTTGAAATCAGATATAAGAATAATAGATAAAATAAGAACTATGTTTGAGGATAAAAAATTAGTATCAGCAATTTGTGCTTCTCCTATAGTATTGGGTGAAGCTGGTGTTATAACAGGAAAATATACTTGTTATCCTAGCTGCGAAAGTTCTGTTAAAGGCGGAGAATATGTAGAAAAAGATATAGTTGTTTGCAATGACAATGTTATCACTTCTAAAGGCCCTGCTACTACAGTATTTTTTGCTTTAGAATTAGTAAAATATTTAAATGGTTCTAATGAAGAATTATCTAATTCATTATTAATACCTTTTATAAAATAAATTATAAATAATATTGATTTTACAAATCTTTTATATATATTATATAATATATATAAAAGATTTTTTTAAGGATAAAAAATTGAAAGTTATTATACCAGCTGCCGGAGAAGGCACAAGATTAAGACCTCACACAATTACAAAACCTAAACCAATACTTCCTATAGCAGGTTCTACAATAATAGATTTCATAATGACAGAAATTTCTTCTATACAAGATTTGGAAGAAGTTATATTTATAGTTGGTTATTTAAAAGACCAAATGATTGAATATTTACAAAATAAATATAAAGATATAAAATTAACATTTGTAGAACAAAAAGAATATAAAGGTCTAGCCCATGCTATTTATCTTACAAGAGAATATATAAAAGATGATGATAAAATATTTATTATTCTTGGGGATACTATATTCAAATTAAATTTATCACATATAGTAAGTAAAAATGAAAACTCACTTGGTGTATGCGAAGTAGATAATCCAAGCAGATTTGGAGTTGCTCTTTTAAATGAAAATGGTGTTATAACAAAATTAGTAGAAAAACCTCAAGAACCTATAAGTAATTTGGCTCTTACTGGTATGTACAATATTGTTAATTCAAAAGAATTATTTGATTCTATAAAGTACATCATTGATAATAATATCAAAACAAAAAATGAATATCAGCTTACAGATGCTTTGGAAAATATGATAGAAAAAGGAGTAGTATTCAAAACATTCAAATTAGATGGTTGGTACGACTGCGGTGAAAAATCTACTATGATAGAAACTAACAGAACTATAATAAAACATGAAATATTAAGTAAAGGTATAAAAGATACTGCTATAATACCTCCTGTATTTATAGATAAAGATGTAAAAATAGAAAGTTCTGTAATCGGGCCTTATGTACATATTGGAAGAAATTCAAAAATAGAAAATTCCATATTAAAAAACTGTATAATATTTGAAGAAGTAAACATAATAAATGCTTTTATGGATAATTCTATAATATCAGAAAAAGCCAGCTATAAGGGAAAAACGCATTCTATGGATATAGGAGCTTCTATAACTATAGAACAAAATTAAAAAATTATTATAAAAAGTGAGATTATATATATTTATATAATTTCACTTTTTTATTTATAATGTAGCATTCATAAATGCCATAACTATAAACTGTAAAAGACTTACTGCCAAAAATATAGCAGTATCCATTATTAAAAGCGAATATGGATAATTTGTAAGTATAATAGAAAATCTCACCTTATCAGCTATCACTAAAGAAGCATAAAACAAAAAACCTATTATTAATTTCACATGATTACCTAAAGGTATAAAATAAGAAAATACCATAAAATATAATGCTACTAATAAACTTTGAATAAAAGAAAATAATTCAAAATAATAAATCATTTGAAGTCTATTATTCCAATTACGCACACCCGGAAGAATTTCTCTTGTATAATTAAATTTCTTTATAAACTGAAATTCTAATATAAATCTTGTAGCTAAAAATTTAACAATATAACAAGCTACAACAAATTCCAAATATTTTACTACTACATTTTCCATAATTAAAAATTATATAAATACCATTCATCACAATTCTTACAAAAATCTATATTCTTAGATACATTATCATTATAATATTTATCTAATGCAGACCATATATTTTCTAAACTAGAATTATATATAGAATCTATTTTCTTTTCTTTATTTATATCAAATCTGCAAATATAAATATCTCCATAAGAATCTATAAATAAATCCCTAGCTAAATGCCAGCAGCCTACATTTATAAGAGGAGCCATATCACCTACTCTATTATCATCTACAATTCCTCTATAAGTATAATATTTCTGCATTATAATTTCTATTTTGTATTTATCAAAATATTTATAGTATGAAGCTAAATAATCAAAATTATCCTTCTGTTTTACTATCTGTAAATAAGTATTTTTAGGCTCTCTCAACAAATAATAATCTATATTAGAAATTATAGTTTTTATATCAGCACCTTCATATATTTTATTATAAACATTTTCATCTACCGTATCTAAATGAATAATTACATGTAAATTATTTCTTTCAGCTTGTAAGCTAATTAGTCTTTTAGCCTTTTCACTGTCAAGAAGCGATGCATTTGTTTCTAAATATATATTAACACTTTTGTTTGATGTAGCATAATCTAATATTTCAAAAATATCTTTATTAAATAATGGTTCATAATGACTTCCTATAGACATATGAAAATCATTACAAAAATCATACAATTTATCATAAATAGTTTTAAACTCTTCTAAAGTAATATTTTTTTCTTCTTTAGAAAGTTCTGCTTTAAATGCCTCACTTTTTAATAAATATTTATTTACTGCATTTTGTCTATTAGTGATATCTATTTCTATATATGAAGGCAATGTTCTTCTTATGCTAGGGTCTTTTTCTATCAAATTAACAATTTCATCATAACTTTTATTATTTATAAGTTTTTTAATAAGAATATTATTTCTCTTACTGTCTGCAAAAAATGAAAGTCTGTAATATCTCATATCATGATTAGATATAAGTATTTCTATTTCAAAGAAGTTAGGATCAACAAAAACAATATTATTTATAGCATTTTCAGAAGGTTTTATATTTTTTGTTTTTATAATATTAAATAATTTTTCAAAAGCAGTTCTTCTTATTATTATAGGTACAATTCCAAGAGGATAATTTTCACCATAACTAAAATAGGCAATATTTTCTTCATGAATTTTTGTAAGTTTCACAGTTTCATCTATATTGAATAGAGGCATATTAGATGGTATATAAATAATATTATCATAATTTTCACTTTCATTAAAAATATTATTCAAATAATTATCTATATTTTCAAGATCATTATTTTCTATATATTTAACATCGCAATTCAAAGCATCTTTTAAAAGATTAATTTTTTCATTAAAAATACCATCAAACTCTTTAGAAAATTCATTGCTAAAAGACTTATCAACCAATACTAAAAAACTCATTATACTACCTCTTTTTAATTAAATAAAATCCATAATACTATCAGGAGTTCTTATTATAAGATTACAAACTCCGCATACATATAAATTATTTTCTATATTATCATCGTTAATATTATATACTGCTTCTAAGTTATTTATATCATTATCTAATATTTTTAAAAAACTGCTTGCTCCGCAATAAGGACATCTATATACTAAACCTTCATCTATATTTTCAACATTAATTCTTTCGTATTTATTTTTTCCATACATTTTTATTCTGTTATTTATATATCTATGAGGGAAAATTTCTATATATTCATTTAAAGTAATTTTTTTGAAAGGATTAGATTTTATAGTTTTTATTTTATTCTCTCCAATAAGAGAGTGAAACTGCTCCATAGAAACATTATGCAAATTAAGCAAATCAAGAAATTTATCATTTGTAAGTTCATAATTATCTGTTGTTATATGCTCCGGATAATCGCTTACAACGAGTCTTAATTCATCTCTATTTTCTTTAAATACTCCAAATTCGCCGAAAAGATATTTATTATCTTCATGATATGCAAATAATCCCATAAGATAATCAGCATCGCCCTCATAAGAATAATTGCAATATAAAACATTATCAAAACTTTTTATATATTCTATAGCAGGATCAGCTTTATATATATTATGAATAATTTTTTCTTCGCCAAAAATATTATTTATATCTTTCATAAATAATCCTATTAGTCAGAATAAGAAGCTAACATATCTTCCTGTTCTTTTTTAAATAGAGCATCAGTTATTTCAGTTATCTCTCCGTCCATAAATCTATCAAGTTTATAAAGCGTAACATTTATTCTATGATCTGTAACTCTGTTCTGAGGGAAATTATAAGTTCTTATTCTTTCACTTCTATCACCTGAACCTATTTGATCCCTTCTTTCTTTAGCCTCTTTAGCCTTTCTTTCAGCTTCCTCTTTTTCGTATATCCTAGCACGCAATACTTTTAAAGCCTTAGCTTTATTTTTATGCTGACTCTTTTCATCTTGACATTGAACCACCAAACCTGTAGGTAAATGTGTAATCCTTACAGCACTATCAGTGGTATTAACAGACTGACCTCCTGGGCCGCTTGAACGGAATATATCAACTCTTATATCTTCATCTTTGATAATAACTTCACTTTCCATAGCTTCCGGCATAACGGCAACAGTAGAAGCAGATGTATGAATTCTTCCGCCTGATTCAGTAGCAGGTATTCTTTGAACCCTATGTGTTCCGCTTTCAAATTTTAATGTTCTATATGCATTTTTTCCAGACACAGAAAATATTACTTCTTTATATCCGCCAAGTTCTGTAGGACTTATATCTATTATTTCCATTTTTAAATTGGCTCTTTCTATAAATCTTGAGTACATTCTAAATAAATCCCCTACAAATAAAGCGGATTCATCTCCACCAGTACCTACCCTAATTTCTACTATGATATTTTTTCCGTCATTCTTATCTTTTGGAAGTAATAAAAGCCTAAGATCATTTATTATATCTTCTTTTTTCTGATTAAGCTCATCTATTTCCATCAATGCCATTTCTTTAAGTTCTTTATCCGTATCGGCATTATTAATCATTTCATTTGATTCATCTATCTGTTTCAATACAACTTTTAACTTTCTGTACCCTTCAACAATATCTTCTATTTCAGATTTCTTTTTCATCAAATCTTGAATTACTCTATTATCTTTTATATTAGCATCATTAAGCTTATTTACTATATCTTCATAAGTATTTTCTACAAGTGACAGTTTATCAATTATTGACATAAAATAAATTTCTCTCCAAAAATAATATGCAATTATATACAAATAATAATATTTATCAACTATTATAAAAATGACTATTTAGTTACACTATTAAAATTAGCTTTAAAATCTATATTAATATGAGTATAATTAGAAGTAATAGTAGAACCTACTATTATGCTATTAGGATAACTCCAAGTTCTAAGAGGTATATCAAAATCTCTCAATATATTCTGTGATTTTGAAAGCTGTATAGTAAATATATAATCAGCATCCATATCTTTAGAAATTTGACTTTTTATATAAGATGCTAAATTTTCCTGATCATAACTATTATCTATTACAGTCTCGATAGCCTTCTCATCTTCACTAGCAAAATATATAGTACCTATAAAAGTATAGTAAAGTGAATGTCCATTGTTCAAATCATAAGAATATATAAAATTATTATTATAACTTCTTTCGCCTTTATTGAGATCAGGATATTTTTCTAATAAAGCTATTTCCAATTTCGGAAGTAAAGAATTATCATTTTCTATATTAAATATAACAACAGGATAAATAATCTCAGATCTTTTTGCTTCTATATAAGCTATAGCCATTTCTCCGTATAAATCATTTATAATGCTTCCAAAAGAATAAATATCATTCATTTTTGTGAATAAATTATATATTTCAGAAGATAATTCATTATCATGTTTATATCTTAAATCATTATATACTATAGGATAAAGTCCAGCCAAATAAGATTTAACTCCTAAATACATAATAGTTCTTTCTTTAGATAAATAATTCTGTATATCTATATTACCGTCTAATCCATAAAGTGAATATCTGTCAGAACCGCCGTATTCATAATCCACATAAATATCAGCAAGTCCATTATCATCATTCAATTTAATATTACCATACATTGAATAAACATTATTAAAATATTTTAAAGGTGTGAATAAAAGTGAACCTTCGCAATTATTATAATCATACAACTGTTTGTTTATATAAAAGGACACATCAGAATCATAGCTGTTTTTTACATTATTAAGTAATGCTATATCCTCCAAATTATCCGGTTTAGAATTAAAGAAATCTATTAATTTTTTAATATTATTATAATGCTTTGTAGCTATCAAAACACCTTTATGAAAGCTAAAAAATAAATATGGACTTCCATTATCTAATGCATATATTTTTTTTCCGCCATAATTTACTTTTCTTATATTATAAGATTTATTATCTATAGTTAAACTTTCAGAATTGAAAAATGATTTTAATAGAAAAGTATTTAATTTTCCAATATCAAAAAGATAAAAAAGCTCTGAATTTTCTAAACTTCCATTATATCCCCATAAAAGCAAAGCTGCATTTCTTTTTAATATAGGCTTTGAAGCAAATTTCACAAAAAAATTATCATTTGTCTGAAGTTTATGAGAGAAAGCTTCAACACTTCTAAGCAATATAGAAAAATCATACATAGATTCATCATGAGATATTCTATATGCATATATGGAATCAGATAATTTTAAGACGCTTTTTTCAAGACTTTTAACGCTAACATAAGCAATACTATCTTTTGGTATTTTTACATCAGACATATCTTTTTTATGCAAGCCATAAGGAAAATAACCAAATATAGCAAATATTACTATTATTACAGTTAATATAATAGATAATATCAAAAATAATTTAATCTGTCTTTGCCTTTTAATACTTACCATACAAAATTATTTCCTTAAATTTAATTATCTATTATTACATAATATTAACTTTTTCTTATTTATATTATTAGTATTTTCGTAAAAATTTAAAAATCATTTATACAAAAAAAGCCGATCCAAGCATAAAAACCTGAACCGGCCTTACTTATATGAATAATATATTTAATTATTTCATAGATTCAACTATAGCATCAACTAAAGCATCCATTTCACCGATGTTAGCTTCTTTCATAGAAGAAGAAACAGAAATTTGAGCATCTAAAATTTCACATTGTTTCAAGTTATTTTCTATGAATTCCTGCATTAAAGCACCAGATTTAGGAGCCCAAGAACCATTTTCGATAAGAGCAAATTTACGTTTTTGAACATTAAGAGCTCTCATATCATCTAAATAGTTATGCATAGGTGGATAAATATTTAGGTTATAAGTAACAGAAGCTAATACAATGTGGCTTAGTTTGAAAGTATGAGCTATCAAATAAGAAACATCTGTGCTAGAAACATCGCACATAGTGATATTAGTTATTCCTTTTTCAGCTAATTTACAAGCTAAAACGCCAACCATATCTTCAGTGTTGCCGTACATAGAAGCATATACAATTAATACACCTTTTTCTTCAGGTTCATAAGTGCTCCATTTATTGTATTTGTCAAGTATATAGCCTAAATTGTTTCTCCAAATAGGTCCATGTAAAGGACAGAACATTTTAATTTTATCAATAATTCCGCCAGCTTTTTTAAGTAAGTTTTGTACATGAGGGCCATATTTACCAACGATATTAGTATAATATCTTCTAGCCTCATCTAACCAATCTCTGTCGAAGTTAACTTCATCATTGAATAATCTACCATCTAAAGCTATGAAAGAACCGAAAGCGTCAGCAGAGAATAATACACCATTATAAGTATCAAAGCTAACCATAGCTTCAGGCCAGTGTACCATTTGAGCACCAACGAAAGCAATTTCATGTTTTCCGAATTTTCTTGTATCGCCTTCTTTAACAACATCTTTTTTATCTTCAGGAATAGCGAAACCAAATTGATCCATAAACATAAATGCTTTTTCAGTAGATATAACTTTAGTTTCTGGGTGACGTATTAAAACTTCTTCTATAGAAGCAGCATGATCTGGTTCCATATGGTTAATAATCATATAGTCAAGTTTTCTGCCATTTAAAACATATTCTAAGTTATCTAAGAATTGTCTGCAAACAGCCCAGTCTACTGTATCAAAAAGAACAGTTTCTTTTTCTTCTACAAGAACATAAGAGTTATAAGAAACACCTCTAGTTAAAGGGTGTACATTTTCAAATAAAGCTAAGCGATGTTCATTCGCTCCAACCCAATATAAATCTTCAGTAACTTTTCTAACACAATGCATTATTTTCCTCCTTAATTATTGCATAGATTTCATTTTTAGTGATTAAGCTTCTATGAAGTTAGCTTTTTCTTCACTACATTCTGGACATACCCATTCTTCTGGTAGAGATTTAAACTCAGTACCTGGAGCGATTTCAGATTCAGGATCACCTAATGCAGGATTATATTCATAACCACAACCAGTACATACATAGCATTTCTGTATTTGTACAGTTTTCTTAGGAGCTATTCTCTTCATTTTTTTGAATGGAACTTCTGCAGGTTTTTTAGCACCTGTATCTAAAGCTTTAGCTAATAAAGGTAAAATTTCTTTAACATCACCAACGATACCATAGTCAGCATTTTTGAAGATTTTAGCATTACCTCTAGTATTGATAGCAACTATAATAGCAGCATTTTTAATACCTTTTAAGTGTTGGTTAGCACCAGAAATACCGCAAGCTATATATAAGTTACCATTGAATTTTTGACCAGACATACCAACATATCTATTTATAGGAAGATATCTTAATTCTTCAGCAACAGGGCGTGAACATCCTATAGCAGCACCAGCAGCCTTAGCTAAATCTTCAACAAGTTTCATGTTTTCTTTAGCACCAATACCTTTACCAGCACTTACTACTCTTTCAGCCTCAACTATAGGAGTATTTATATCGATACCAACTGAGAAATCGATACCGTCTTTCTTAAGGGCAGCTACCAAAGCATTAACTTTGTCTTCTGCTGAACCATCTTTAAAGATGATATTTCTTCTTTCACCAGTGATAGGGCCTTTTTTAGCCATAGGACCAGCAACAGCACCAGCAGGAGCTTTTGGCATTTTACCAAGTATAGCAGCAGAAATAACAACTCTTTGAATTTCGTTAGTACCTTCGTAAATAGTACAAATCTTAGCATCACGGTAAGCTCTTTCAACCATATAAGCACCTTTGATATAACCGTTACCGCCATGGATTTGAAGTGCATCATTAACTACTTCTAAACCTATATCAGAAGCATATTGTTTAGCCATAGCAGCTTCCATACCATAAGGTTCATGAGCTTGTTTTAATTCAGCAGCACTGTAAACTAAAAGTCTAGCAGCACGTAATTTAGTAGCCATATCAGAAAGTTTGAAAGCTACTGCTTGTTGCTGAGCAATAGGACGGCCAAACTGTATTCTTTCTTTAGCATATTCTAAAGCAGCTTCATAAGCACCTTGAGCTATACCTAAAGCTTGAGCAGCAATACCTATACGTCCGCCGTCAAGAGTTTGCATAGCAATTTTGAATCCTTGACCTTCTTTACCAAGTAAGTTTTCTTTAGGAACTTTAACATCATTGAAAATTAATTGAGCTGTAGTAGATGAACGAATACCTAATTTATTATAGTGTTCGCCAAATTCAAAACCTTCCCAGCCTTTTTCTACGATGAAAGCACTAATACCTCTAGTACCAATACCAGGAGTAGTAACAGCAAATACTACATAAGTGTCTGCTTTAGGAGCATTAGTAATAAATATTTTTTCACCATTTAATATATAATGATCACCGTTTAATACAGCAGTAGTTTCTGTACCGCCTGCATCAGAACCAGCTTCTGGTTCAGTTAAACCGAAAGCACCTATTTTTTCACCTTTAGCAAGAGGAACCAAATATTTTTTCTTTTGTTCTTCAGTACCAAAAGCATCAATTGGATAAGATCCTAAAGAAGTATGTGCTGATAAAATTACACCTACACCGCCATCTACTCTTGAAAGTTCTTCTACTGCTATTGCATAACTTAATACATCAAGTCCTGCACCGCCATATTTCTTATCATAAGGCAAACCCATGATATTTAATTTTTTCTCGCCCATTTCAGCTACAGCTGCATCAGGGAATTTGTTATCTAAGTCAAGCTCTACTGCTATAGGTTTTACAACCTCTTCTGCCCAAGCTCTGACTTTAGCACGGAACGCTTCGTGTTGTTCAGTTGTTTTAAACATTTGCTTCTCCTTTAACATTATTATTTTTGTATACGAAATTGGTAATAAGTCTCAAATTTAATTATTTATTGCTTTTTCTCCAAATTTTAGCTTTTTCAGCCTCTTTTACTAATCCGTCTCTTAAATCTGGATGAGCTATTGATATTAAAGCCTCTGCTCTTTGCCAAGTAGATAAACCTTTCAAATTAACTTTACCATACTCTGTTACAACATAATGAGTATTAGCTCTTGTATCTGTTACAACAGTACCATTAGCAAAGCTAGGAACTATTCTTGATTTTAATTGTCCGTCTTTACCCATTACTGTAGAAGATAAACAGATAAAGCTCTTACCGCCTTTAGATAAATAAGCTCCTAATACGAAGTCTAATTGTCCGCCAGCTCCACTTATATGTTTGAAGCCAGTTGATTCTGCACTTACTTGTCCGAATAAATCTATTTCTACTGCATTGTTTATTGACATGAAATTATCTATAGAAGATATTACTCTTATATCATTAGTGTAATCTACAGGAGCTGATAAACATTCAGGATTATTATGTAAATAATCATATAATTTCTTAGTACCAGCACCAAATGCATAAGTTTGTCTGCCTCTGTCTATATTCTTTTTAGAACCTGTTATTTTTCCAGCTAAAGATATATCTACAAATGCATCAACATACATTTCTGTATGAACACCTAAATCTTTTAAATCAGATTCTGCTATTAAAGAACCTACTGCATTAGGCATACCACCTATACCTAATTGCAAACAAGCACCATTAGGAATTTCTTCTACTATGAGTTTAGCTACTGTTTTATCTACTTCTGTAGCTCCGCCTGATGGCATTTCTTTTATAGGAGGATTTTGTCCTTCTACTATCATATCAACTTGATTAATATGAACTGCTTCTCCGCCTAAAGAACTTAAACCTAAACATCTAGGCATATTTTTATTAACTTCTACTATAACACATTTACATCTTTCTATCATAGCCTGCATATGTGAAGCATTAGGGCCAAAGTTAAAATATCCGTTTTCGTCCATTTCTGATACTTGGAACATTGCTACATCTATTCCGCGAGGCAAATCTCTATAATATCTAGGCATTTCTGAATAACGAATAGGATCATAGAAACAAAAACCCTTATCTACAGCCTTTCTTTCTAAGCCAGACATATGCCATGAGTTCCAAGTCATATGATTAGCAGCATCTGGGATTTTAAATATTTCTGGTTCCCAGAATAATATACCGCCTCTGAAATTGATGTCTGTTAATTCTGGGAGTCTTTTAGCTAATGCTTTATCCAACTCTATAGGTGTAGCTACTACCCAACCATAATCAACCCAATCTCCAGATTTTACAACTTTAACAGCTTCTTCTGCTGTAGTCAATTTTTCTTGATAAATCTTTTTATAATCCATGAAAAAACCTCCCGGTTTTATATTTTTGAATAAAATTTTCTTTTTTTAATAAACTCTAGTATAGTAAATTTAAATTCGATTGTCAATGAATTTTTACTTACAATAATTTTTTTTGTGTTTTTATAGACATAAATTTTATTTTTTTAAATTCATCGAATATGTATGTTTCAAATATTTTACTTAATCTTATTGTAAAAAAATATTATATTAAACATGTATATAAAAATTTAAAAAGTAAAATAACACCATAATAAAACATGAATAAAAACTTTTGTATTGACTTTATATCAATATAAAATATAATAATTACAACAAACAGACTTCTTACCTAAAAACTTTAATTTTTGGGAGATTTATAAATATGAAGAAAATACTATTATACATCTCAATATTAATTATAATTATATCATGTTCATCAAAAAAAGAAGAAATAGCACCATCTGAAAATATAGTAGTTAATATGGGAAGCGACCCTACAACCATTGACCCAACCCTAAACGATATAGGGGTGGTAAGTACATATATATTACATGCTTTTGAAGGATTAACTAAAACAGATAAAAATAATGATATTATACCAGGTATAGCTGAAAAATGGGACGTATCCGAAGACGGAGTAACTTATACATTTAATTTAAGAACTAATGCAAAATGGTCTGACGGAAAGCCGGTAACTGCTTATGATTTTCAATATAGCTGGAGGAGAGCTGTAAATCCGCAAACAGATGCTTCTTTTGCTTATATGATGGAAATTATTAAGAATGCAACAAATATAAGACTTGGTACTATGGATATAACAAATCTAGGTGTAAATGTTATAGATGATTATACATTAAAAGTAGAACTTGAAAATCCATCGCTATTCTTTTTAGATTTTGTGGCTTCAACAGGTATATTTGTTCCTTTAAGAGAAGATATCATTAAAGAATATGGAGATGAATGGACTTTAAGCCCTAAAACATATATTTGTAACGGTCAATATGTATTAAAAGAGAGAGTGCCCGGAGAAAAAATCGTATATGAAGAAAATACCAATTACTATGATAAAGAAGAAATAGTAGCTAAAAGAATAACTTTTGTATCTGATAACAATGTAGCAAATATAATAGATCAAATATTCCAAAATAAAGTTTATTTCTCAGCATTGGAACCTCCTGCTAATGAATTAGAATATCTTACTGGAAAAGGTTATATAAAACCCAATGATGCTATAGGTACTATTTATCTTGAATTAAATATAACAAATGAAGGATTAAACGATAAAAGAGTAAGACAAGCATTATCACTAGCTATAGATAGAAGATATATAGTAAACAATATAGTAAGAGGTGCTCAAACTTCTGCCGGAGCTTTTGTACCGCCTGCTGTAAAAGGTATAAAACATTCTTTTAGAGATGAATCAAGCAACTTTATAGAATTAAATAATTATCAAGAAAATATAGAAAAAGCTAAAGCATTAATGGCTGAAGCAGGATACAGTAATGGACAAAATTATCCTGTATTAACATTGAAAGTATCCCCTGGTATATA
>NZ_JAWLQI010000054.1:0-23007 GCF_036997785.1 Brachyspira pulli | reverse complement strand
TCTAATTCTTCTAAACCTTCTTCCAAATCAGATAATTCCTCATTACTTAATGTTTCTTCTAATGAAGGGGATTCATCTTCTAAACTTTCAACAGTTGGTGCTGATTCAGTTTCTTCATTTGAATTATCTTCAATTTTTTCTGATTCATCAGAAGAATCAGTTATTTCTTCATCATCTTCTAAAATATTATTTATATCAAGAAGTTCTTCATCTGTATACTCTTTCATATCTAATTTATAAGAGTCTTCAGATTTTTTTTCTTCATCTTTTTCTAATTTATCAGAAATATCATCTTTAAAATCATCATCTAAAGGATTTGTTTTATTAAAAGAATCTTCTAAATTAAAATCATCAACTGATTCTAATACATTTAATTCATCTTCTTTTAAAGATTCTTCCTCAGATTCTTTAAGTATATCATCTTGTTCCTTAGAATAGATATGCTCCATTATATAAGCTTGTTCATCAGATAATTCTTTTGTTTCAGCTGCTTCATTTGATTCAATATTAACACTATCTTCATTTTCTGAAGCTTCTTCATTATTATTTGCATCAACAGGAGTTATAGGATTTGCAAAAAGAGATGACATATCCAATTCAGACTCAACTATATGGTCTGCAACTTCTATATCATTTTCAGACAAACTTAAACTTTCTTCTAATGTTTTATATTTTTTATTTTCTTCATCTGTATAAGCTTCTAGCTCATTTTCTTCTTCTTTTTCTTTAATATAATCATTGATATTTACTTCATGAGCTTCTGGATCATTCTCATATTCTTTACTTGTAACTTTACCTTGTATTTTAGGACTATCTTTATCTGTATTACCAATAGATATTACTGGAAATTCATTTTCATTGATTTCCATAGTTTTTTCTATAAGTTTATTTATATCATACTCATTGAGCGAGATGTCTTTATTATCTTCAAAAATACTAGCGAATTCTTTTTCCACTATCAATTCTCTTCATAATTTTTTCTTATAGTCGAATACCTTTTAGGTATATTAATTGTAATATCATTAGTTATCGGCATATTGTAGTCAAATCCTTCAGGCAAATAACCAAGTTCTGTCATTCCGCCGCATAACTCTAATACATTTGCTACCGAATCACCGCATTCACAAAAATATACACCCTGATTAACAACCGCTCCTTTTACTGTAATGCTAATTAATTTCTTATCTGGTTCACTACTCTTATAAACTGTCTTTACAAAAATGCCAAATAAAAATATTAACAATATAAAAGACAAACAAAGTATTCTATCTCTCATGATATTATCGGTTATTCATTCATTTATTATATAATTTTATTTTAATGATACCATTCTTTTTATTTGTAGTCAAGATTTATGTAAAATATTATCAATTAAAAATAATTATATTTTAACTTGATAATTTGTATAATAGTAGTATACTGTTAAAAATATTATATTAATTTCCGATAATAAAAAAAATACAATTATATGGTGTTATAAATATGTTTGACTTAGATGTAGTAAATGCTTTCAGCAAAGGTACAGTAATTATATTAAAAAGTTATTTTAATTCAAAAGTTGGTAAAGGTGACGTTAGAATATATAGAAATGCTAATCATGTAGGCGGTGTTATAGTTTTTGTTGGTATTACAGGAGATTTAAGCGGAAGACTTATGTTTAATATGAGTAAAGCCACTGCATTTAAATTAGCTTCAGCTCTTAATATGGAATCTATAACTAATATAGATGATATATTTATTGCAACTATTAAAGAATTTGTTAATATGGTTGCAGGAAGTGCTATTAACGATTTATCTACAAAACATATAGATTTAGATATGACTCCTCCTGCTATTCTTATGAGTGAGCAGTTATCTATGCTTGAAAAAGAAAATGATAAAATATTATCTATCAATTATAAAACAGAATTAGGTGAAATATTTATGAACTTGATTTTGTTTAATCAAACTAATTGATAATGCCTAAAATATTACAATATTTCATAATATTATTTATTATAACTATAGTAATAAAAATCATTATTGATAATATTTGTATAACAATAAAATCAAATAAATTCTTAAATAAATACTTTCAAGATGATGAAAAGTTATATTCTTTAAAAGAAGTATCAGAAGCATTTAGATTAGAAGAAGAACATTTTTCCAAACTTTTAGAAACTTTAGAAAAATACCATTACTTCTCTTTTTTCAATAAAAGAGGAGTTACAATGGTAAAAGATTACTATTCAAAGTATGAATTAAGATATTTAATAAGACTTTTAAGCAAAAAACAGAAACTTAAATACTAAAATTATAATATTTCTTTAATAAACAAGTCATTTGAAGTAGATAAATCCACTACTTCCAATCCATCACTAACGCTTCCATCAAGGTGCTTTACTATGGAAAGTACAGGTCTTAATGGTAAAGTAGGATTCTGTTCTATTACTCTTGCTATAGAACCATTTGAAAGTTTTACTCTTGTATTATTAGGATAAAAACCTATTGCTTTTTGGAATGCTTTTACAACATCACTGTCAAACTCTTTTTTAGCAAGAGATATAATAATTTTTACTGCTTTATCAGGAGTACAAGGTATGCCTCTTTCCCCTTTTGTTATTAAATTGTTGAATGTATTACAGACAGAAACTATTTTACTATAAGTACTTATATCTTTATTATCTTTTTGGAATGGATATCCGCTTCCATCATATTTTTCATGATGCTCTAAAACAATATCTGCTATGTTATCATCTAAATTGTCCCTTTTTACAAGTTTATATCCTTGTGTAGGGTGTTTTTTTATTATAGCTTCTTCTTCTTTGGTAAGATTTATTTTTGTTAATAAACTTTCTTGTATAAGAACCTTACCTATATCATGAACCAATGCACCAAGCATTATATTAGCTACATCTACTTTTGTTAAATTTAATTCTTCAGCAGTAATGGCTGATAAAGTAGCAACATCTACTGCATGTTTATACATTGTTTCATCTTTACGTTTTAACATAGAAAGATAGGAATGTGCTTCTTTATTATCTAGTATAGAAGTAAGCATTTTATTGACTTCTTTTTTCATAGAATCAAAATCTATGCTTCCGCCGCTTTTTGCAGTTTCATATAAAGATTTAGTTTTTTCTATGGTATTTTGTTTGGCCTTAACTACTTCTTCGCTATCAATTTTCAATATTTTTTTACCGTTTTCTTCTAATATACCTCTTATAACTGGCTTTTTAGCTGTTCCTTCCGTATTAACTGTATTTTCTTTCTTGAGGTCTAAAAGCTCCATTACGCTTACTGTTGTAATAGAATTTCTTTTTAATGTTTCTATAATATCTTTTGTAACTACAGTGCCTATATCTATGATTCTTTTTTCATCACTATTATATATATTACTAGCTATTTTCATTCCTTCTTTTAAATCGCTTAATGGTATAATAATTTTAGCCATTGAAAATCCTCTCTCTCAAATAAATAAAAAAAAGCATTATGTTAAGTTATATAATACCATATAGTAATATATTATCAAGTATAATAATTATATAATAA
This sequence comes from Brachyspira pulli, assembly GCF_036997785.1. Lineage (NCBI taxonomy): Bacteria > Pseudomonadati > Spirochaetota > Spirochaetia > Brachyspirales > Brachyspiraceae > Brachyspira > Brachyspira pulli. The sequence goes on along the minus strand of NZ_JAWLQI010000054.1, from coordinate 19,476 downwards.
AAATATTATGTGTTTTTACCAAATCTTATTGAGGTAAGATTGTATTTATTAAGCCTTAATATAAATAACGCCACTATTATTGCCATAAAAAATGCTATTATCAAGAAATAATTAGCAACATACACTGTATTTTCATTCTGTATACTGTTAAGTCTTTCTGATTTTGAATTAATACTTTCATCTATAGCATTGGCTTCAGATATGTTTCCGCTTTCCATTAATGAACCTTTTCTAATTCTCAAACTATCTATTTCTTTAATTATGCTATCTGCCTCTCTATCCTTTCTAATTTTTTGATATAAATTATGCCCCCATATACCTATGCCTACTATAGCTAGGATAGATGTTACTATAATTAATACTAATATGGCAAATTTTCTTTTTTTAATGCTCAAATTTGATATATTTAAAGATTTTGACTTTATATCTTCAATATGGTCTATAAGTTCTTTAGAATCCGGATATGCTAATTTAGCTTCTTCCATACATGATAAAAGATTAAGCATATTTTTATATCTCTCAAATCTTTGAAAACTTAAATAATATCTGTCTATCTCTTTTATTTTATCTTCTACTGTATGTTTTACAACTTTAGGTTTTAAGAAATATGCCTTTTTCTTTTTCTTCTTTTTATCATCATCTTCTGAAACTTCATTATTTTCAGTATTTTCATCATCTATTAAATTAATATTGCTTTTATTCTCATCATCAACATAACCCTTATCTAATTTTCTAATTCCGCCTAAAGTATTTTCCTGACTTACTGTATTTCCATTCTTATCTTTAATCTGAACTCTTATGCCGAATGTATTTCTAAACATAGCTTCAGCACTCTCAACACTGGTATCTTTATTAATAACAATAAAAGCTTTTTGATTTTTTCTAGGATCAGCTATTTCAAATAATTTTATATTATCAGATTTATGAGCACCTTTATATATACCTAATGATACGCCAAATTCTCTGTCAAATGCATCTAATAATTTCGATATAGACATATCTAATGTAATCTTCATAAGTAACCCTCATATATATAATTATTTTACCATATTTTACAATAAATAAAACATATAACTATAAAAAAAGAAAAAATATAAAACTTTTACTTGATTTTTATCGATTTTGACATATAATCTAAAGCAATTAAAAAAGGTAATTTATTAGAAATGATAATTACATAATGCCGAGATGGCGAAATTGGTAGACGCAGCAGACTCAAAATCTGCCTGAGGCAACTCAGTGAGGGTTCGAGTCCCTCTCTCGGCACATTATCTTACAAATTGGGGTTTGCCCTATGAATTACTCAGCTATAATAGTAGATGATGATAATAACAGATATAATAAAATTAAAGCTGCTTTAGAAAGCTCATCTATAAAAGTTTTCATAGCTGAAAATCTATACGAACTCATAAGCAAAATATACAAATACAGCATAAGAATATTAGTATTTAATCCTAATCTTGTATGGATTAATGTTATGGAATTCATTAGTGAATTAAAAAAATTACCGGAATTCAATGAATTTACAATTTTCTTCCTATGCGAAAATATTGATATAGACATAGAAAGAGAAGCTCAAAAATTTAATATAATCTGTATGAAATATCCATCTCATATAAATAAATTAGTAACAAAAATTGAATCTTTATGATTCTACCATAAACTTTATAAAGAAAGTTGTTCCTTCCCCTACTATTGATTCTACATCTATAGTTCCATTATGTTCGGATATAATCTTTTCTACTGTAGCAAGTCCTATTCCCGTACCTTTGGATTTAGATGTAAAATATGGTTCAAATATTTTATGTAAGTTATTACTATCTATACCTATTCCTGTATCTGTTATACTTATTATAAAAAACTCATTTAATTCTATAATTTCATGGTATGAAGAAATATAAATTATTGATCTTGTAGAAGTTTCCATAGCTTCTATAGAATTTTTTATCAAATTTCTAAAAGCCATTATTAATTTTTCCCTATCCATATTTATAAAATAATCATGCTTACTCAAAACAACACTAAATTTAACATCATTTACATTTCTAAATGATTCTATAACTTCAGTAATTACACTATTAATAGATTGTTTTTCTTCAGAAAGTTTAATAGCAAAAGAAAATTCAGAAAAAGATTTTACAAGCCCAGATATTACATTAGCATTTTTAACTATTACAGATGTAGATTTTTTAATTCTATCAATATCTTTTTCACTCATATTCGTACTTAATTTTCTATCTATAAGTTCTGCATTCATTATTATTGGCATAAGAGGATTTTTTATTTCATGAGCAACTTTTATAGCCGCTTCCCTCCAAGTTTCAAGCCTAGCTCTTGTATTTTCTCTATCTCTATGATATTTCAAAGCTCTAGCCATAACATTGAATCTGTGAATAAGATTTCTCATATCATGAACACCGCCAAGCTTCATATCTATATTAAAATCAGCATTTGTTATAGAATTTGTAGCATTAAGTATCAAACTTATAGGTCTTGTTATAAGCCTTGACAAAGCTATACCAAATACAATGGAGAAAAAAGTAGATACTCCCAATATAAACAAATATAAAAGGCTAAGTATCATAGAAAATTCATTTGTAAACATATTAACTGAATTATATATTCTAAAGGCTTCTAAAGCAGAATTTCTAACTTCTATATAATTTTGAGGCATAACTTCAGACCAAATTACATAATTATTATTATAAGATAGAGGTATTATGGCATTAACATAAAATAAACCATTATACTCACTGTTAATAAATATAATATTATCATTATCTAACTTATAATTAATATCAAGAGGTATATAATTACCTGAATTAAAAAATATTATATTATTTCCATTATAAGAATTGGACAAAAAAACTATATTATTAAAATATCCTAGTTCTTTTATCTTTTTATCTATACTCATATAATTACTATAATCAAAATTTTCTGTGTCAATATTATTATATATATTGTTAAAATAGTTAATTCCAACATTAGAAATAGTACTTATCATATAATTTTGCTTATCTAACAGTTCATTATTAGATACATCAATTATATAAGATATAGAATTATTTAAATTTTGATCCACAAATAAATCAAGATTACTTTTTATTATATAAGTAGATATTTTACTTATAAGCATACTTGGTACTACAGTCATAAGCCCCATTATAAATACTATAACCAATTTTAAATGAGAGCCTTCCTTTTTAAAAATGGCATCAACTATAAATTTAATTATAATTATAACACCTACAACTATACTTGCTGCTGGAAAAAATATTACAGCAAACATATAAAAAGGATCAACTATATTAGGTTCATATATAAAACTGCTTATACCTATTGAAACTATAAGAATTAAGAAAGTAAATGTAACTATAAGACTAGGAAATACTATACCGTATCTATTTTTTATTTTTGTATATATTTTCTTTATAACTTTCATAGTTATCAATTTATTATTTAATATTTTCTTCTAATACTGTATGCATATAGTCTATTTTCTTCAATTCTACAGCATTTATACCAACATTAATGGCGGCATTAACATTGTTGATATTATCATCTATAAATAAACACTCATTACCATTCAAATTAAATTTATTTAAGAAATACTCATAAATATCTCTATTAGGCTTAGCCATTTTTATATGTGCAGAAATTACGCCTCCTACACATGTATTATCAAAAAAGTCAGTTTCTTTTCTTAAAACTTCAAAAGTTTCCGAAGGCATATTAGAAAGATAGTATATATTAAAACCTTTATTTTTATATTCTTTTAACAAATTTATATTATTATGATGTTTATCAAGACATAAAGTCAAAGAACTGTCAAAAAGTTTATTAATAGCTTCTTCATATTTAGGACATACACTTATAAAATGCTTTCTTGAATCCTCAAAACTAACATCTCCTTTATCCATAAGAAACCAATTTTTACTGCCAAATGTATTAAGTAAAAATTCATCTCTGTCATTCTCATCTACATATTTATTTATAAAATTTGCTGTACTAAAAGCATATAACACATTACCTATATCAGAGATTATATTTTTAATCATAGTAAACCTTTTCAATATTAAATAAATAATAATATTATTATATTTTCTATAAAAAGCTTTGTCAATAGTAAAACTATGTTAATATAATCTTTACAGTATTGACAAATTATCAAAAAGCATTTATATTAATAACAACTCTGCTGTTCTCGTTAAGCGATTGTACATTCTTGCGCCAGTATAAATTAATGCATTAGGGATCTAGAGCGAAGCATTAATGATAGGCTCGCCGTTATCGCGATACGGTTTTGAGAAATCAAGGTCATGTTTCTGAGGAACCCACCTGACGCAAATGGTCAGGCGCATTTATGTCGTATACGGCTCAGCGGAGCTTTTTTATATATTTTTCATACAATCAGTAACATTTCCCATTCAATATAATTTCTTAATCATAATAATAAAACTTTCAAGTAAAATTTGCTTTAACCGATAACTAATAGTAGTTTTTTATATATTTCGTATAAGACAATTTTATTGTAAAAGGCTTAAGTATTATGAATGAAAACAAAAATCAAAAAATAATAAAAACTATACTTAGTTTGATGATATCATTTCTGCTTATATTCATAGTTGCTATGTTTGCAAGAGCGGCAAGCAATACTATATTGCCTGAAAACAGCAGCATCGCTATATTCATAAATGATTATTTAGATATGATGATGCAAAGTGTTGATAAAATGGCAGTAAAAATGAAAATAAAAAGAAATAGTGTATCTGAATATCAAGTTAATCTTATAACTCAATCAATATCCGATTATGTAGGATACAGTATGTATCAAACTTCAGATTCACTAAAAGATTTTAATCCAAACAACACAGCAACTAAAGCTCAATTGGATAAATATAAAAACAATTATTATAAAATGACTGTTGAAAATCCATACTTAAGAGGAATGACTGTTTTCAATACTGAAGGAAAAATGCTTCTTAACTTGTATTTATCAAGAAATAAATCTTGGCCTTTAGAACTTCAAGATACTTTAATAAACGAAATAAAAACAAAAGGTTCTTTAGTATTAAATGCTACTAATGAAAATGCCTTTTATATAATGGAATATATAAAAAATCCTTATGGTGAAATTATAGTTACTACTAGAAATGATTATGCTTATGTATCAGATATAGCTATGTACTATCAGGTTGCTGATAAAAGACTTTATGTAAGCGACTCAAGAAATTCTGTGTATAATGTAAGAGAATCCGTAGGTGAAAACAATATAGAAAAAGTATCTAGTGTTATAAATAGATATGCATACTATAAAAAACAGCCTAGTTTTATAGTTAATGATTCTCTTTCTGTTTCTATGATAGGAAAAGAGTACCCTAATTACTTTGAGCTTATAGTATTAGCTATAACTGCATTATTAATATTGCTTTGTCAATTAGTAATTAAAGGTGTAATAGAATTCTTCAAATATATTATGCAATTTAAAAGCAATAAAGATTATGTTGAAAGCGTAAAAGGAAGCGATGAGCTTTTAAATAAAAATATTGTAAATGTTGAATTACCTAAATCAAATACTCTTGAGGAAATGCCTCCTATGATTCAAAAGGTACAATATAAAATACCGGAAGAATATTTGAAAAAAGAAGAAAATGAAACTGAAAAAGAAGATAAATTCAATATTGGCAAAGATATATTAAATATAGTTTCAACTATAAAAGAAGAAATAAATGAATGCAAAAATAGATTTGCAATTACAAAAGAAGATTTAAAAGATAAAGAAGAAGTTAAGGAAAGTATTGAAGAAAACACAGAATCTTCAAATGAAAATAATATAGATTATGATGATATAGAAATGGCTTTTGCTAATATAAATAAAGACTTAGAAGAAGAACATGCAAAAGCTATAGAATATGCATTTGCCGGAATTGAAGATGAAGAAGAAATTCAAAATACTATAGAAGAATATGCTGAAGAAGAAGATTCTGAAGAAAATTCTATAGAAGAAGAAAATATTGTATCAGATGATAATACTTCAGAAGAAGAAATCTCTTATGCAGAAGATGAAATCGATGATGAAGAAATAGTAGAAGATATAAATTCAGAAGATGAAGAAGTTGAAGCAGAAGAAGAATATATGTCTATTTCTGATGAACAATTATCAACTGATAAAGAAGATTATAATACATCATTACAAAATGATTTTATAACTAAAGCTTTATCATTAGATAATGGCAGCATAATAAGAGAAGCTGAAGAAAATAATTCTGAGTACAGAAAAATTGATAATAATGAAGTAATAAACAAAAATATAAAAAATAATTTATTATCAAAAAATAAAGAAGAAGATACAGCTAAAAACTTATTTAAGAAAAATGACGGTTATATGAAAAGTGATTCTACAGATATTAGTAAGGACATATTAAATTCATATAATAAAGCTCTCGATAATATAAAAACAAAAAAAGAAAATGAAGCAGAAATAGCTGAAGAAAATAATAATACTCCTAAAGAAGAAAAATCTGCTAGTTCAGTAAGAACTGATGATGTATTTGCTGCTTTTGATAAGATGTTGTCTTCCATAATAAGTAAAGCTGAAGAAGATGCTAAGAGAAATATAACAAAAAAATAATTTGATTTTGATATAATAAAAATATTAGTAAGAAAAAAATAAACATAGTGTTTAGAGGTGATTTATATGTCTGACAAACATAATAATAGTATATCTGTCTTTGTATATATATCTATTTTAATAAATATAATAGTGCTTGCCCTATTTATAACATTCGTATTTGGTCTAAAAAAAGATGCATTCGATGTTGATACAAAAAAACTTGATAGAAATGCTTTGATTTGTCAGAACAGTATAGTAAGTTTAGTTCAAGATTATGATGCAAGACTTAATAAAATAGTTGAAAGCTATCCTTTTATTAACTTATTGCAGCAGGTTATATTGAACGGTATAGATGAAAATGAAAAAGAAAGAATAATATCTATATTTAGAAGCGGAAATTATCCTTTTGACACTGTAGCATTATATTTAGCTGATGGAAAGCCAGTATTTTCATCACCTGTAAAAACCAAGCCTGTAGATTTGGAAAGTTATAAAAAATCTGAGGCAAAAGCATTTTTTGATAAAGATTATGACGGCGTTTATTTTGTTAAGCCTATAAGAAATGACAGAGGAATAGAAGTTGGATATATAGTTGCAAGTGTATTCAAAAAAATATTTGAAAATACTTCTTATAATTTAAATTTTGTTGTACTTCCTAATGGTATTGTTTATTACAACTCTTCTATTGATATTAACAGCATATCAAGAGATAGTTTAACTCAATATATGAATAAAGAAGTTGGAAGCTCTGAAACTATTGAAGTAGATAATAATACTTTCACTTTCTATTCAAGCAAAGTAAAAGATATAGATAATTTTAATATAGGTATATTAGAATTAAATGTTCCTATAATACAAAAATATTTAAAATATATAATACTAGCTCTTTTAGGTTTATCATTTATATTCCTATTAATTACATCTTTGATTGAAAAAAACAGAGAAAATAAAGAAGATGAAAACAATAATGCTGAAGAAGAAGATATATATGATAGAAGCGAGCCTTTAGAAAATAATTATGCTAATGCTAATATTGTAAATGATGAAGAATTCAATATAGATGATTATGATAATGATATAGAACCATTAGATAATGACAGTATCAAATTCTTTAACAGAGATAAAAAAGAAAGAATTACAAGAGAAAATAAAGTTGATTTACCAAAAATTGATGATGTTGAAGATATAGAAGTAGAAGAAAATGATGATAATGATATACCAGCATTAGATGATATATTAGAGGACGGCGGTGAAAGAACTCAAGAAGATGATACTGATGAGAATATAAAATTAGATGATATGTCTTCTTTAGATGATACTTTAGAAAATGAAGATGATGATGCTGATGAAAACATTAAATTAGATGATATGTCCTCTTTAGATGACACTTTAGAAGATGAAGACAATGATACTGATGAAAACATTAAATTAGATGATATGTCTTCTTTAGATGATACTTTAGAAAATGAAGATGATGATACTGATGAGAATATAAAATTAGATGATGCAGCTTCTTTAGATAATGATATTGCAGAAGATTTTGATGAAATTCCTAATTTAGATGATATCATAGATGAAGATAAAGAAGATGATCTTGAAGAATTATCAAATATGGAAGAGACACCAGAAGATATAGAGGAATTAAATAAATTAGATGGTGTTGATAATGAATCAGATGATATACCTAGCTTAGATGATGTTCTTGATGAAAATAATGAAGATAATAACGAAGAAGAAAAGAAAGAAGACGATGACAGCAACATCGAAGACACTATCGATGATTTAGAGGATATACCTAGCCTAGATGATGTTCTTGATGAAAACAATGAAGACAATAACGAAGAACAAGAAGAAAAGAAAGAAGATGAAGACAGCAACATCAAAGACACTATCGATGATTTAGAGGATATACCTAGCCTAGATGATGTTCTTGATGAAAACAATGAAGATAACAACGAAGAAGAAAAGAAAGAAGACGATGACAGCAACATCAAAGACACTATCGATGATTTAGAGGATATACCTAGCTTAGATGATGTTCTTGATGAAAACAATGAAGACAATAACGAAGAACAAGAAGAAAAGAAAGAAGATGAAGACAGCAACATCGAAGACACTATCGATGATTTAGAGGATATTCCTAGCCTAGATGATGTTCTTGATAAAAATAACGAAGATAACAACGAAGAAGAAAACAAAGAAGACGATGACAGCAACATCGAAGACACTATCGATGATTTAGAAGATATTCCTAGCCTAGATGATGTTCTCGATGAAAATAATGAAAATAATGAAGATAATAACGAAGAAGAAAACAAAGAAGACGATGACAGCAACATCGAAGACACTATCGATGATTTAGAAGATATTCCTAGCCTAGACGATGTTCTTGACGAAAACAATGAAGATAATAACGAAGAAGAAAACAAAGAAGATGAAGACAGCAACATTGAAGATACTATCGATGATTTAGAGGATATTCCTAGCTTAGATGATGTTCTTGATGAAAATAATGAAGATAACAACGAAGAAGAAAACAAAGAAGACGATGACAGCAACATCGAAGACACTATCGATGATTTAGAGGATATACCTAGCTTAGACGAAGTACTTGGTGAAAACAATGATGATAATAACGAAGAAAATGATGATAACCCTATTGAAAATTTAGAAGATATACCTAATAATAATATTTCTAATGAAGAAAACAATGATAACAATACCGATGAAGATGAATTAGAAGAAACTATTGATGATTCCGAAGAAAAAAATAATAACAATGAAGAAATTATTAAAGGTATTGATGATATAATAGATGATGAGGGGGATATTTTGATAAGTCATGGTTCTATTTTAGAAGATGAAATAGCAAAAAAAGAAGAGGAATATTTCTCTTCAAGTGATGCTTTTAACTTCTCTCTTAACAGAGATTTCTTACTTGGTGATTACGATGATGAAGAAAATAGCAACTCAGAAGATTCTTCTTTATCACATAGTTTTGCAGAAGATTACGATGACGGAGAAGTAATTAAACCTGCAAATGAAAAAGATAGTTTTGATACAGAAGATTTAATAGATAAAGACTTATATGATCCTGAAGAAGTACCTAAAATCCCAGATGATTACTATAGAGAAGCAGAAGAAAAAGTAAAAGAAAATATGACTGCCGGCTGGAAAAATGTATTAAAGGCTCTTAAAGGCAAAAAATTCGTTAATAAAAATATGAACGATATGCTTAATTGGGTAAAAGAACAGTCAGGACTAGATATATTGCATGCTGCTATGCTTACAAGACAAGAAGATGGAAGCTATAATATAACAGAATCTCAAAATATATCTGATTCTACAAAAAATAAATTGAATATTACTGAAAATGAAGCTTTATTTAAGAAAATTTTAGCTCATAAAAAAACTTTATATGTATCAGATCCATTTTCTTCTGATTCTTTAAAAACTAAATTTGATTCTGAGGATAGAGAAAATATATCACATATGATATTTGTACCAGTAGAAAATGATGAAGGCGGATTAAAGTCATTCTTTATAGGACTTTCTGCCAATTAAAAAGTAATTAAGAGGTTATAAAAATAGATGGAATATATTATAGTAGTATCAGCATTTATAGTTATAGGTATCATTGTTAGTTTGATATTTGGTAATATACTTAAAATAAAAGTATTCGGCGGCTGGGTAATGATGTTTCTTATTGCTACTGCTGGTGCATTGCTTGGTTCTTACTACTTGCCTAGAATCAGTAATATACAATATATAAAAATAAATTTATCATCTGCTATATTAGGTGCTATTATATTAGTTATTCTTTTATATATATTTACTCCTAAATCTCTAAAATAAAGGAATAAAATAGAATGTTCATAAAAGAAGACAAGGAAATAGTAAAGCCGAAAATTAAAGATGAAGAAGCTATAGAAAATATCAGAAAAGCTGCTAAAATAGCACAAGACTCTATAGACTTGGCATTTAAGCTTTGTATATCTGGGGTAAGAGCTTCTAAAATTGATAAAGAAGTAGAAAAATATATAAAATCGCAGAATGCCTATCCTGCTAATTTTGAAGTTCCTGATTATGGTTTTGCTACAAGCATATCAAGCGGAAATGAAATAGCACATGGAAGACCTACTAATAATAAAATACTTGTACATGGTGAGCCTGTATGCGTAGATGTAGGAGTAAAATATAATGGATACTATGCTGATTGTGCAAGAACTATAGTAATAGAAGGCGGAATGGGTTCTGTTAATCATAAGGCATATAAACTTATTGATGCTTGCAGAAAAGCTCTTGAATATGGTATTTATAAATTAAAGCCTAATGTACTTTTAAGTGAATATGGAAGAACCGTAGAAAATAAAGTTAATGAATACGGATTCAGTGTTATAAAATCTCTTACTGGTCATGGAGTTGGCTATGAATATCATGAGGCTCCATATATATTCAATTTCTATCACCCAAATAATGATGTTTTATTAGAACCGAATATGGTTTTAGCATTGGAATTAATGATTACAAATGGTACTGATCAGTACGAAAAAGAAAAAGACGGTTGGACTTTATCTACTCCTGATTATTCTTTAGCTGTGCATTTTGAACATACTGTTTTAATTACTCAAACTGGTGTGGAAATACTTGGAATTAAATAGAATAAGATAAAATAATTTTTAACTTATTCTCTCTACCCCGCCCTTTTATCTTATTAATTTTATTAGATATTTTATTAAATTTTTCTTTATGATCTTGACAGAAATTATAGCACCCGCCCAAGTTGTGTTTAAATTTATAAAAATATATAACGCACGTTAAACAAAATTACTAATATTAATAAATTAACAATAACATATTTATTATAAGGAAAGTGCAGTTTAGCGTGCGTTAAATAAATATAATTTGCTATAAACAAAATGCTTTTTTAATCACATTATATTGTAGGATTGTAATTTATATCATCTATCATGTAAATATTTTCTCTATGATTAGTTTTTTCTGTTTCTACTATTGGTTCTTCTTCCTTAGCCTTTTCTGTTTCCTGAATTATTATAGCATCAATCTCTGCTTTACTGTTTTCTAATATTGTATTATCAAGATTGGCATCTTTTAAAAGCTCTCTTAATCTATTTAAATCATATACATAAGTATAAGTATGATTTGCATTATCTATTTTCTCTACAGCTCTCACTGCTAAAGTATTATGAGATAATAATTCTTTTAATAATATAATGCTCTGCTGACTAGCTGATTGATTATTATTTAATGAATAATATTCTCCTTCACCATATTTATTTAAAGAATTTGTTCTAGGTACATTTTTGTCCAATCTATATATAATATCTATTTTGTCATTATCATTAAATCTTTGTTTAAAAACGAGAGAAGGCGTATACAAATTTATATTAATAGAGTCTTTTTTAATTTGTATCATTAATGTATTAAAGTTTAAACTATTTTCTTCCTGCTTTTTTATGAATATAGATATTGATTTTTCATCTGTTATAGGATCTGTTTTATCTACTAAATACCACTCATCTATCAAATAATACTGAGGATATAATATTGCACAACTTACAAAAACAATAATCATTATGATTTTTTTCATGATTCAACTCCATTTTATTTCATATATATATTATGATAGTTTTATCAATTTAAATCAATAAAAATTGTATATAATATAATATTTTTTTAGCATTTTAGTTTACATAACGTTATATTAGTTAACATATTTATATAATTTTATACTATTAACCTATTTTATAAAAAATATTAAATTTAAATATAATATTCATAATAATAATTAATATTTCTTTGACTTTTTTTGTAATTGAATTATACTTTATTGATATAATCAAACTTTAAAAATTGGAGTATTAAAAATGGCTGTTTTAGTATGCGGAGGAGCTGGTTATATCGGCTCACATGTAGTTAATGAACTTTTAAAACAGAATATAGAAACTGTTGTAATCGATTCATTAGAGTATGGACATAAAGATGCTATTAAAGATTGTAAGAATTTTTATCATGGCAATATAGGTGATAGTGAATTATTAGATAAGATTTTCAAAAGTCATGATATAGACTCAGTAATGCATTTATGTGCTTATATAGAAGTAGGAGAAAGCGTACAAAATCCTGCTAAATACTATCATAACAATATATCTAATTCAATTAATCTTCTTAATGCAATGCTTAAAGCAAAAGTAAAAAATTTCATATTTTCTTCTACAGCAGCAGTTTATGGAGAACCTGAAAAAATTCCTTTGGAAGAAGATTGCAGAAAAGAACCTACTAACCCTTATGGCGACAGTAAATTAGCATTAGAAAAAATACTTTCTTGGTATACAAAAGCTTATGATTTTAATTATGTAGCTTTAAGATATTTTAATGCTTCAGGTGCTCACCCAGACGGACATATAGGAGAAGATCATAAACCAGAATCACACTTAATACCATTAATACTTCAAGTTCCGCTTGGAAAAAGAGAATCTATAAAAATATTTGGTGATGACTACCCTACAAGAGATGGTACTTGCTTAAGAGATTATATACATGTATGCGATTTAGCTTTAGCACATATTGCTGCTATGAATTATCTAAAAAACGGCGGAAAGAGCGTTGCTTGTAATTTAGGTAATGGAAACGGATTTAGTGTAAAAGAAGTTATAGAAGTAGCTAGAAAAGTTACAGGTCACCAGATACCTGCAGAAGTTTGTCCTAGAAGAGCAGGCGATTCATCAGAACTTATAGCAAGCAGTCAAAGAGCAAAAGAAGTTTTAGGCTGGACACCAACAATAGATTCATTAGAAACTATAGTACAAACTGCTTGGAATTGGCATAAGAATCATCCAAATGGCTATAATGACAGATAATTTTTAATTTTATAAAATTTATTATATTATTGAAAAGAGGTTCTATTTTTTAGAGCCTCTTTTTTATTTGTCATATTATAAAATATAATTTATAATGTATTAGAGGTACTATCATGTATAATCAATACAATAAAGAATTAATTAATTTATTAAAAACAAAAGAAGATATAATTCCAGAACAACATGATGGTTCCTATGTTTTAATACCCGAAGTTATAAAACTATTAGAAAATTACAAACTAGAAAATTTAAATTATAAAGACTTAGATGCTATATATTTCTTATGCATAGGTGATTGGAAAATACCTCTTGATAAAAGAATAGAATATATATCTAATTCTAATTTAGAAGAAGAAATAAAAAATAAAATTAAAGATTTAATTAATAGGGAAAAAATTAATAGATATAAATACTCTAATAAAGAAAACGGCAAAGATAGTTATGGCTTATTTGGAGCTGCTACTTTTACATTTAAGCAGTATGAACAAATTATAACAAAAGATGAAATATTAAACTTTTTTAAATTAATTATAGAAATAAATAATGCTGATGATAATAATATATTAAATATACTAGAAAAATATAAAAATTTAGATATAAAAGGATTGAAAAAAGGTTCATTAAGTCAATTCTTTCATTGTATTAAACCTAATGCATTTCCAATATTAAATAGTTTAGGAAAAGATATATATAAACAAATAGGAATAGAAATTGATAAAGACGATTCTTTTAATGGATATATTAATGATGTAAAAAACATTAATAGGTTTATGAAAGAAAACAATTTTCATTTTAAAAATTATAGAGTTATAGATTTATTAAGACTTGAGGAATTAAATATGAATGAGCAAATAAGTACATCAGAAATAATTGATATTTTAAAACAGAAAAAACAAATTATACTGCAAGGAGCACCAGGTACAGGTAAAACATATATAACTGCTGAAATCGCTGTATCATTAATAGATGGAGATACTCCCAATGATAGAAAATCTCTTATGAATAGATATAAAGAATTAATTGATAAGAACCAAATATTTTTTACTACTTTTCATCAATCTATGGATTATGAAGAATTTGTTGAAGGTTTTAAGCCCACTGCTAATGATGATAATATTTATTATGAAGTAAAAGACGGTATATTCAAAGAAGCCTGCAATAGCACCAAAACAGCAGGAGAAGAAAATGGTATAAAAAATGTATGGGATAAATTTCAAAATGAATTAAATGAAAAAGATATAAGATATGATTCTAAAAATAATAATATTGGAAAAATAACTCTTAAAACCAAAAGAGGCTTAGATTTTTATTTAAATACAGATGATAATGGTTATGTAAGATATAAGCCGGCATCTCAAGAGGGGAATAATTGGAGATATATAAGAGCGGCTTTATTCGGTTTATATTTTAATAAATATAAATCAGCTTTATCATATACAGAGCCTTTGTTGGATTATTTAAAGAAAAACTATAATTTATCAGATCCAATTGAAAATAATGATAATCCAGTTGTTTTAATAATAGATGAGATAAATAGAGGAAATATATCAAAAATCTTCGGAGAACTTATTACATTATTAGAATCAGATAAAAGAAATGGAAGTGAAAATGAAATAAAAGTTGTTTTGCCTTATTCAAAAGAAACATTTTCTGTCCCTAATAATTTATATATAATAGGTACTATGAATACAACTGACAGAAGTATAGGTTACATTGATTATGCTTTAAGAAGAAGATTTGCTTTCATAACTATAAAGGCATTAAAAGAAAAAATAGAAAATTATTATAAAGATGATGAATTAAAAGAAAAAGCAATTAATTTATTTAATAACATAAAAGAAATAATAAGTAACAATTTGAATGATGAATTTGATATAGATGATATTATGATAGGTCATAGTTATTTTATGGCTAAAGACATAAAAGAATTAAATACAAAATTAAATTATGAAATAAAACCATTATTATTAGAGTATTTAAAAGACGGTATATTACAGAATAATAATGAATTAAAAAATACTATTAAAGAGTTAAAAATATAATGATTTATGAATAATATAAATAATAAATGCGAATGCAGTTTTTGTAATGAAATTGCAGTAAAAGAAATTTTCAATACATTTATAGTTAAAGAAAACTCCCCTATTTCTTGCAGTAATTTTCTAAAAAAAATAGAAATATCAAAAGATAAAATAGTATCTAACTTAATAGATTATAAAACAAATAACCCTTTATTCTCTTACTATATAGGAGCTTTTTGGATAAATAAAAATCAAAGTTTAATAATAAAGCCTAAAATAGAAAATATAGATTTTTTTAAAATGTTTAATAAATGCTTAGAATATTCCAATATTATCAAAGACTTCCATTCGATATATAATATTAATTTTGATGAAAAGACAATTAAGCATAAAGATAGTAGTTTAATAAATAGTTTAGATATTTTAATAGTAATTCATTTTATAAAATTATTAGAATTAGAATTGCATAACGGACTTAAAAGAAATTTTATAAAAAAAGAAGAAAATCTTAATTCAAAAATAAAAGGCAAAATTTTATTTTCAAATAATATAAGAAAAAATCTAGTGAACAATAGAAATGACAGAATATACTGTTCTTATTTGGATTATGATATAAATTGTATAGAAAATAGAATTTTAAAAAAGGCATTAAAAATATGTATAAGTAAAAATATCAAAAATAATTATACTTATTGTGTCTCATTTTTTAATGAAGTTTCTGATGAGCTTCACTTATATGAATTAAATAAAGTAAAATTAAATCCTTTATACAAAAAATATAAAATTTTAATTGAGTTAGCAATAAAAATAATAAAAATGAAAAGATATAAAGACACTCATAATATAAATGAAGCTCCTCCATTTTATATTAATATGTCATTATTATTTGAAAAATATGTATATTCTTTATTAAAAGAAAAATTAAAAAATACAGAAAATACTATTTTGTATCAAAAGTCATATTTAAATGGCAGATTTATACCTGACTTTATTATTAAAGGGAAAGATTATAATTATATAGCAGATACCAAATATAAAGAAATTTATATCAAGCATTATGATAAAAATGATATAATGCAATTGTCAGCATATTCCCGTATAGCAAAAATTACAGATGAATTTAAAGAAGATAAAGAATATCAGGAAAATAATTATATTCCAAAATGTTTAATTATATATGTGAATAATGATGATGATAATAATATAGATTTTAATAATATTGAAGAAATAAAACATTTTGTGAATTTTTATAAACTTAAAGTAAGTTTGCCTGTATTTGAATAAATAAAAAACCCTTCAAGAAAATTAATTCTTAAAGGGTTTTTTAATTATTTGCTTTATTAAAATATAGATTATCTCAAATTAACTGCATTGCGTGATAAGAAATTTTTTCTGTCATTAGCAAATTTAGCTTTTGAAGAAGTTGGATATTCAGCTAAATATTGATTATAAGTTTTATATGCTTTTTCAAAATCTCTTGTATTGTTATCACCTTTTTCATATACTTCAGCTAAAAGTAATATAGCATCAGCACGTTTAGCAAATTGATTATTTCCTTCTAATGATTTTTCTAATATAGGAAGTGCATCAGATATTCTGCCAAGCTGTTTTAAACTTTCAGCAACCTCATAAGCAGCATTTCCGTACATAGAAGTTTTTGAATATTTATTCATAACATCATTGAAATAAGCAATAGCTTCATCATGTTTATTTTCAGATTTTCTTACAACACCCATAGAATATAAAGCAGCTGCTTTTTCATTATTATTAGCATTGTCTAAAGAAGATGCTTGTTTATACATATCAAAAGCATTGTTATAATCTTTCTTTTGATTATAAATATCCCCTATTCTAAAATAGCTGTAAACAGAATATTTTGATTTAGGATATTGGCTTATAACATTGCTGTAAGTATTAACTGCATTGTTATAATCTTTTATATTTTTAAGATCTTCTGCAGAATTAAATAATGCTATAGTTTCAGGATTAGATTCTACAGGCTTTTTAGCTTGAGTATTTTCTTTTTTTACTGCTGATGTTTGAGCATTATTAGTAGAAGCTGTATTTTTTTGCTCATTAGTAGCAGGAGCTTTAATTGCTTCATTAGTATTTACTGTATTTGTAGCAGCTTCGTTAGTCATCATAACATTAGTAGCTGTTTCATTAGTATTTACCATATTTGTAGCAGCTTCATTAGTCATCATAGTGTTAGTAGCCATATCATTAGTATCATTTTCTGGATCTAATATAGCATTAGTTTCCATTGATGCTATTCCTTGACTATTAGTAACGCTGATAGTATAGAAATATTTTCTTATAATGCTTTCTTCATTATCTACTTGGAAATTAAGTTTTCCTACACCAGGAGTTAAAGTTCTGAAAGTAAGAAAAGCATTAGTTTTATCTCTTGTAAATCTAACAAAGTCTAAATTAGTAGAATAGCTTGTTATACGTATATATCTGTCAAAATTTGTAGCATTTAATTTGATAGAAAAAAGAGTATTTTCAGATAGATCAACACTTTTTACCAAATCTTTTTCTACTGGGCCGCTTTTCATACGAGTAGAAGCGTTAGTTACTACTTTGTCATCTGGCTGAACTGTAATTGTTTCTTGAGCGAATGCAGCACTGAAAATAGTGAACATAAGCAACATACTAGAACATACAAAAACTCTCATAGTCATCTCTCCTAAAAGTTTATTATTATTTTTTTCGACTTTCTACGTAATTTCTTGAGTATCTTAATTCTTCAAAATTAAGATTGTTTTTAGTAGAAAGCATTTCACCTTTTAAGACTTTTTCATCGTCTTCTTCAATAATATTAATGGCTTTTGAATTTTCTTCTTCAGGTGTTAATGGTATAACTTTTGGCTTAGTACAAGAACCTATCAATATCCCAACACCTACTGTTAATAATAACCAAAGTAAAATTATACCGAAAAATAAAATTTTCTTGGTTTTATAAAAATCTTTTACTTTTTCTAGCATAAGATTGATACCTCTAATAAAATTATAGAATATAGTGAAAAATTTGCAATAATTTTCTATTTTTTCAACTAAATTTATTAAAATTTAAAAATAAAATTACGCCATATTGCTAGATATATCGTATAAATTCAATTAATATTTAGCAAAAACATATTAATATACAGTATATAAAAATATCAAAATTGATTAACTAAAATAATTTTCCTTGCATATTTATGAAAAATCTAATATTATGTATATATGAAGCATGATTTGAAATCTGATTTAGATAAGATAAAAAACAGGGGTATGGCTTTAGATGATGATGTCAATTTGCTTAGAGATAAACCAATAGAAAAAATCGTTAATTATTTAAATAGCGATGATCCGGTAATAAGAACATCAGCAGCAGTAAATTTAAAACCTTTTACTGATAATGTATGTAATGAATTATTGCATCAATTATCAAGAGAGAAAAGTTTATATACTAAAATTGCAATATGTGAGGCTTTACAAAACGGCAATATCGATACTGCTGTAAAAATGACTGCCTACCTTGGTATAATAGGTAATAATCAGTATAAAAAATTACCAAAGAAAGTATCATTAAAAAAATCATATCCTTTGCCTAGGGATATAATAGCCAGAACTTTATCAAAAATGAATATAAATATATTTCCAGTGCTATTAGATGTATTAAAAAGCGATGATTTAATAAAAATTCATGAAGTTATTGACGCTATTGGATTTATGGTATTCTATAATCAAATTCTTTCAAATAATGATAATCTCAAATGTATAATACATTTAATGGATAAATATGAAGATGATAAAATTCTTATATGGAAATGCCTCACTTGTTTATCATCATTCAATCTTGAAAAATCTAAAAACATATTAAACAATTTCATAAATAATGAAGAAAATATTTTATCATTGGAAGCTAAAAGGTCTTTGTCCATACTAAACAAAAAATAAATATTTAAATGAT
>NZ_JAWLQI010000053.1:0-23508 GCF_036997785.1 Brachyspira pulli | reverse complement strand
CTTATGCACTTTATATAAATGTTATCTACTTTTTTGTCGCACAAAAAAGTAGCAAAAAACGCAACTGCTAGAGCTTTATATTAAAAATATGCCTATTAAATATATGATATACCTTAAAAATGCAGTCTTTTTGGTTCTTTGTGACAACAAAAGAACTGGGGGTGTGGGGGCAAAGCCACCACAAACAATAAAATTGAAAAAACTAAGATTGACAAAATATAATTGTTTAGGTATATACTAAAATAACCATATTTTATAATTTTTTATTGTTATTTAATTCTTAATACTTTATAAAAATACTCATATACTATAAAATAACTATTAAAATATATTTAAAAACAAATAATCAATATGGAAAATAATATAGATATAATAATAAAATCAAACTTATTTCATAATATAAGTAATAATGAAATAATAGATCTGCTAATAGATTTTAAATATGAAAAAAAATATTTTGAAAAAGGAAATATTATAATAGATATGGGAGATGAAGTAGACAGCATATATATTATAATAAACGGACAAGTAGAAATTTCAAAAGAATATGATGACACTAGAAAAAACATAGTGAATATATTAGATGAAGGTGAAATATTTGCAGAGGCATTAGCTCTTTCTACAAATAAAATTTCATATATACAAGCTATATCTTTAAATAAAAGCGAAATAATAAAAATAAATGTAAAAAATATATTTAATGCTGTAAGTGAGAATAAAAATATATTTATAGAAAATTTATTAAAAGTAATATCTGATAAGAACAAATTTTTAGCTTTCAAAAATGATATATTAAGCCAAAAAAGTTTAAGAAGCAAAATAATTTTATATTTAAAATATATGTCTAATATTCAAAAGACTAAAAATATTATTATACCATATAACAGAGATAAGCTAGCAGAATTCATATCAGCAGACAGAAGTGCATTATCAAGAGAATTAAACAGACTATCAAAATCTAATATGATAAAATTAGACGGCAATAAAATAAGCATTATAAATATATAAAATTTTTATTAAAACACAATTATTTAGGTAAATAAAATGTCATACTTTGAAGAAGGTTTACAATTATTTAGAGAAACTAAGTTTAAAAAATCAGCAGAATTATTTATTAAAGCTTTAGAAGAAGATAGTAATAATTCTGAAATATATAATTATTTAGGTATTTCTAAACAGGCTTTAGGATTTTTTGAAGAAGCAATTAATTACTATAGCAATGGAATAGAAATAGATGAAAACTATGCAGAACTTTATTATAATAGAGCAGACTGCAAATGTAATTTAGGGTTTTATGAAGAAGCTATAAAAGATTATGATAAAGTAATAGAATTGATCCCTAATCATTCAAAGGCCTATGATGATAGAGGATTTGCTAAAGGAAATTTAAGAAATTATAAAGATGCCATTAATGATATTGATAAAGCTATAATTTTAGACAGCAGTAATATTGAAGCATACATTGACAGGGCATTTATAAATTCAATGTCAGGCAAATATATTGAAGCTATAGAAGATTATAAAAAAGTATTGGAATTAGATGATACAGAAGTATATGCTTATAGTGGTATAGGTGATGCTAAAAAAAGTATGAGGCTTTATGAAGAAGCTATTAGTTATTATAATAAAGTTATAGAAATTTCCAATGCAAATAGTTCTTATGCTTATAATAATAGAGGGGCATGCAAAATAGAATTAGGTTTATATAATGAAGCTATAATTGATATAAACAAAGCATTAGAAATAGACTATGAATATACAGATGCCTATAATAATAGGGCAATAGCAAAATATCATTTAGAGCTATATAAAGAATCTATTGAAGACTGCAGCATAGCAATCAATCTATCTCCCAAGTATTTTTATGCTTACAATAGCAGAGGAAATTCTAAAAGTGCATTAGGACTTTATGAAGAAGCTATTAAAGATTTTGATACAGCAATAAATATAGAGCCTTCATATATTGAAGCATATTATAACAGAGGATTTGCAAAAAATAATATGGGACTTCATCAAGAAGCAATAAAAGATTATGATAAAGCTATTGAAATAGATCCTAATTATACAAAAGCGAAATTAAGTAAAGAAGAAGCATTAAAATCCATTTAATATGTCAATATTATTTATTCATAAAGTCTATATGCTTTTTTCTTTTTCTCACCTCATCAACTATTTTTTTTATAGTTATTTTTGATAATGACTTTTCAAAATCCACTCTTACACTATTAAATTCTTCACCTAAAACATCAAACATAGCACAGCCCACAGGACAAACATGATTAGGTTCATGAAAATTGAATAATCCCCTCTCCTCCTCTGTAAATACAGCTTCATATATGGAAAGAAGTGTTATATCTTTTTCATCTTTTATCAATCTGCTTCCCTTTTTATCTGTTTCAACAATTCCAGCATCTTGTAATTTAAGTAAAATTCTTCTTATAACAGATGGATTCGTTTTTACACTCTTGGCAAGTAAATGAGATGTAGTGCCTTCATTTTCAAAAAATGCTATGCATAAAACTATATGAGTAGCAACTGATAACTTCGTATTGATTTTCATGCCATTATAATAAAATAAAAAATTATTATAGTCAATAATAACAATATAAAATGATACTAATAAGCTAAAAAAGATTGTAACAACTTTGGTAACAATCTTTTTACACTTTTTCATTGCTATATAAATAAAAATAATATATAAAATCTAAATAAAAAAAAATTACTAATAAGGAGAACTTTATAAATGAATAAAATTTATAATGCAATACTTTTATCTGCTTTTATATTTATTGTATCATGTTCAAATAATAATGCAGATAAAGCAACAACAGAAAATACTGCAAACACTGTAGAAGCAAATGCTAAAAAAGAAGCAGTAACTATAAATATAGAAGGATTAGCAGCACCTGAAAGCGTTAAATTTAGAAATGGTAAATTATATATGGCTAATTTAGGCGATCCTAATACTCCTAAAGACGGTTTCATCATAGTTGCAAATGAAGACGGTTCTAATCCTCAAAAACTTTTTGAAGGACAATTAGACAGCCCTAAAGGTTTTTCTTTCTTAACTGATGATATTATTATTATACCAGATCAAGTTAATGACAGTTCTATGACTGGAAATTTAGTATTAGCTAATATAAAAGAAAATAAAATAATTACAAAACTTCCTATAGAAGGTTCAAAATTCTTAAATGATACTGTAGTTATAGATCCAACAACAGTAGCTTTAACTGATACAGGTGCTTCAACAGTTCATTTTGTTAAAGTTGATAATAATTCAGCTTTATCTATAACTTCATCTGTTACAGGAATAGTTGGTGCTAATGGTATATTATTAGACAATGGAATATTATATATAGCTGGAAGTACATTCGGAGGAGATCCTAATGGAGGAGATATTTATACTTTAAATATAGACGGTACAGGCTTAACTAAATGGACTGCTTCAAGATTAGGTGCTGGTGCTTTAGACGGTATCGCTATAGCTAATGGTAAATTATACGTTTCTGATTGGGGCGAAAATGGTGCTAATAATAATGCATGCATATATGTATTTGATTTAAATACTAAAGAACAATTAGAAAAAATAGAAGGTTCTTTAAGCGGTGTTGCTGATATAGATTTAGTTAATAATGTTATATATA
Organism: Brachyspira pulli; assembly: GCF_036997785.1. Lineage (NCBI taxonomy): Bacteria > Pseudomonadati > Spirochaetota > Spirochaetia > Brachyspirales > Brachyspiraceae > Brachyspira > Brachyspira pulli. The sequence goes on along the minus strand of NZ_JAWLQI010000053.1, from coordinate 19,861 downwards.
TTCCAGAACTTTCTACAAGCTTAATAAAGAAAATTCAACTATAATTTATAATAATCAATAATTCCACAAAACGCATTTTTAAATAATGATTATTTAGAAATGCGTCTTTTTTAATAACAATATTCCACTGTATATAATTTACTATTAAAAAATATACTAATAAAAAATAATTAAGTATATTTATCTATTTCCGAGAAATTAACATAATACAACAAAAAATAAATCGTTTAGGAGAAAAAAAATGAGTTCTGAAATCAAAATGTTTACAGTAGGTTATTTACCAAGCAGTTATAATTATGAATTGGTTGGATTAGTTAAAGGAAATGTATCTTTAGCTAAACATGTTGGTAAAGACTTATTAGCTGGATTAAAAAACATAGTAGGCGGTGAAGTAGAAAGCTACACTGAAATGCTTAGTGAAGCTAGAGAAATAGCTACTAATAGAATGCTAGAAGAAGCTAAAAAATTAAATGCTAATGCTATAATAGGAATAAAATTTTCATCTTCATCTGTACTTCCTGGAACAGTAGAAGTTGTTGCTTACGGTACTGCAATAGTATTGAAATAATAATATAAAGGACAATAAATATGGATATCAAATTATATACATCTGATTATTTACCTAGTAACTGCGATTATGAATTATTAGGTTTAGTTAAAGGAAATGTTGCTCAAGCTAAAAACATAGGTAAAGATTTTCTAGCTGGTTTAAAAAATATCGTAGGCGGTGAAGTACAAGGCTATACAGAAATGATTAATGAAGCTAGAGAAATAGCTACTAAAAGAATGATAGAAGAAGCTAAAAAATTAAATGCTAATGCTATAATAGGAATACAATATTCTTCTTCTTCTGTAATGGAAGGCACTACAGAAGTTATTGCTTATGGTACAGCAGTAATAATAAAATAATAGAAATAAGGAGGTTTATGAGTGAGAAGAGAAACTTATGAATTACAGAATGCTGATATGCCTACTGAATCTTGGCGTATATTCAGAATAATGGGAGAATTTGTAGAAGGATTTGAAACTATGTCCTACTACAAAAATGCTGTTACAATGTTTGGAAGTGCAAGAACACCTCAAGACCACCCGCATTATAAATTAGCTTATGAAACTGCTAAATTATTAGGGAAAAATAAATATGACATAATAACAGGAGGCGGACCTGGCATAATGGAAGCAGGAAACAAAGGTGCTTTTGATGCTGGTGCCGGTTCTGTAGGATTATGCATTGAATTGCCTTTTGAACAAAAAACTAATCCTTATGTTAAAGAAGAACTTAAATTTAGATATTTCTTTGCAAGAAAGGTAATGTTTCTAAAATATGCCAAAGCAGTTATAATATTTCCAGGCGGATTCGGAACAATGGACGAAATGTTTGAAACTTTAACTTTAATACAAACTAAAGTACTTCAAAAAATGCCAATCCTTGTTATGAACGAATCATATTACACGAATCTTGTTGAATGGATAAAAAAAGACATGCTAAAAGAAAAGTATATCGATTCTGAAGATTTAGATCTAATACAATATGTTGAAACTCCTCAGCAGGCATTAGATTTAATTAATAATTTTTATAAGAACAATAAATAAAGATGAAATATATAATAGTAATTTTATTAATCAGTGCTAATATAATATTTGCTCAGCTTCCTGAACTTTTTAATCTTGATGGTTATAAAGATTTAAAATTTGGAATGAGTATTGAAGAAGCAGATAATAAAATTACTAATTATAATGTAAATGTATATGCTGATTTTTCTGAATCATATCAGCTTAAGAATAATACAATTCTTAATATATATAAAAATGATGTTGAAAAATTGGCATATTATCTATATTTTTATAATAATGAACTTTATAGAATAGAAATATGCAATCATATAGGCGATATTTATAATAACCCTTCATTCTATGAACCTGCCACTTTAGCTGATATTGATGATATAAAGGCAAAACTCATTTTTCAATATGGTCAAATAACTAAAACTGATGTTAAACATTACTCTTTCAATAAAAAACCATTTGAAGAATACACTATATGGTGGTCATCAGATTTAGTTAGTGTATCTTTATATGTAAAACCTGATTTAGATACATTAGACAAAGTAATGAAATTTTATTCATATAGAATTTCATTTTATGATGAAATAAGGCTTAAAGAGATATATTCTTCAAAATAATAATTATTATGCTCGCCTACAATATAATAAGCCCTGAATAACTCAATAACTGTATACAACCCAATTTTTGTATTTTAATTCTAGTATTTATTTGTAAGTTTTGTAATTTTATAATATAATTGTTAGCAGTAATATATATTGGAGTGTATAGCAATGAAAGAAAGAGAAAAACTAGGAAGCAGATTTGGATTTATACTTGTATCTGCAGGCTGTGCCATTGGAATGGGAAATGTTTGGAGATTCCCATATATAACAGGACAATACGGCGGAGGTGCTTTTGTTGTATTATACATTATATCAATAATAATTTTGGGTGTTGCTCCTATGGTAATGGAATTTGCTGTAGGAAGAGCAGGCGGACATGATATAGCAACATCTTTTGAAAAACTTGAAAAGAAAGGTCATAACTGGCATAAAATAGGATATGTTCAAATACTTGGAAATGTTATACTTATGCTTTTCTACACTACTATATGCGGTTGGTGCTTATCATATTTTTATTTCATGCTTTCCGGAAAATTTGTAGGTCTTAATGCTAATGAAGTAGGAAATTTCTTTAACGGAGTTTTAGGAAGTCCTTCAACATTAACATTATGGATGGGAATTAGTTTGCTTCTTGGCACTCTTATTTGTTCATTAGGACTTGAAAAGGGAGTTGAAAGAGCAAGTAAATTTATGATGATTTCTCTATTCGGACTCTTAATATTGTTAATAATAAGATCTGTAACTTTAAAAGGTGCTATAGAAGGATTAAAATTCTATTTAGTGCCTGATTTAAATAAATTATTTGGAAACGGACTTACTGGCTTCATAGGAATATTTTATGCTGCTATTGGTCAGGCATTTTTCTCTTTGAGCGTAGGACAAGGAGGAATGGCAATATTTGGAAGCTATATAGACAAAAAACAATCTCTTACAGGCGAAGCATTAATAATTATTGCTTTAGATACTATAGTAGCTTTATTTGCAGGATTGGTAGTTTTTCCAGCATGTTTCGCTTTTGGTGTAAATCCTGGTGAAGGCGCAGGACTTGCCTTTGTTACTTTGCCTAATATATTTAATTCTATGCCTCTTGGAAGATTATGGGGAGCATTATTTTTCTTATTTTTAGCTATGGCAGCACTTACTACTATAATAGGTGTTTTAGAAAATATATACTCCTTCATTATGGATAAATTCAAAATTTCAAGAAAGAAAACTTCAATTATACTATTCATAACTTTATTTGTATTCAGCCTTCCTACAACATTAGGATTCAACGTATTATCAAATATTAATCCTTTAGGAGAAGGTACTGTTATAATGGATTTACTAGACTTTATAGTATCTAATAATATACTTCCTCTAGGTGCTCTGGTAACATTATTCTTTTGTACTAGAGATTTCGGCTGGGGATTTAATAATTTTATAAAAGAAGCTAATACTGGAGACGGAATAAAATTTCCTGTTCAGTTAAGATTTTACATTAGTTATATACTTCCATTTATAGTATTAGCAATATTTTTATACGAATATATTAATAGATTTTTCTTAAAATAAATATTAATTATTTAAATAAAAATCCAAACTTTGAGGATTATTTAAAGTTTCTAATATTGCAGGACCATTATCTTCTGCAATATCATAAACTGTTTTTCCTTCATTGTTTCTTATATTATAATCAGCACCCGCATGAACAAATATTCCTAAAGTTGAAGGGAATCCATATTCTGCTGCTGTCATAAGAGGAGTATATCCATTCTTATTTTGTTTGTTTACATCAGCATTCTTTTTTATAAGATGATAACAAAGCTTAGCAGTACCATATTCAGAAGCTAAATATGTTAATGGAGTTTGACCATTTGCTGAGCATACAGCATTTAAATCTGCATTCAAATCAGCAATAGTTGTAATAGCATTTGTATTATTATAAAAAACGGCTTTCATTATTGGACTATAACCATAACCATCTTCTAAGTTTATATCGGCTCCATTTTGTACTAAAAATCTTATCATATTAGTATCATTTCTTGCAGCAGCTAAAGATAAAGGAGTAATTTTATCATACTGTTTATTTAAATCTGTATTAGTTTCTATAATACTTCCTAATTTTTCTATATCGCCTTTAGATACAGCATTCATTATATCATCATAGCCATTTATTTCTTCTGTATTTTCACTAGATAATAATTTTTCTATTTCATAATATTTTTTATCTCTTGCTAAAGTTAAAGCCTGTTCTATAGTTGTATTGGTATTAATATTAAATATATCATTATCTACAATCAATTTAACTACATCATAATTGCCATATTGAACAGCATTATATATATAATCATCGCTTGAGTTTAAATTTGCTCCTTTCTCTATTAAAAAAGAAGCTATATCAATATTACCATTCTCAGAGGCTACTTTCATAGGAGAATTAATCCAAAATCCGTCAGAAAATATTTGTTCATTTATATTTTGACCTATAGATAATAAATATTCAACCATTTCTATATTTTGAGCATCAACAGCTTTAGGAATTAAAGTTGTTTTCGTATCAAGATCTCCGCTTTCTATAAGAAGCTTCAATATTTCAAGATTATTGTTCTTTATAGCAGTATCTGTTAAATAATAAGAATATTCATATCCATATTCCCTTCCGGCATAAACATCATTATCAATCAAAAGTTTAGTCATTTCAGTATCATTATTTTTAACAGCAAAATAAAGCATGTCAAGACCGTCTTCTGTTTCCATATCTTCTACTCTAGCATTAACATCAGCACCTTCTTTTATTAACTCATCAGCCAAATCATAATATCCATATTGAACCGCTAAAAATAAAGGTGTAGAATTCTTATAGGCAATAATTTCATAGGAATCAGGATTTTGTATGCTTTCTTCTAATATGCCATTAATGCCTTTTTCTGCTATTAATTCTGATATCTCATATATCATAATTTTATATTGATTCTGATTAAGTATGCTGTCTATTTTTTCATAGCCTGTTGGTACTGGATCTAATTCCGTTCCTGAAGTTTTATCTGTTTTAGTATTTTTTATTTTACTATGATTTGTAGTCGTTGGATTAATATATAATTTATTAGTTGCTGTTTTTTTAGTTTGTATATCAATATTTCCTATTTGGTCATTATTTAATTCTTCATTGTTATCCTTGTTATCATTATTACAAGAAATTAATAAAGAAAATATTATAATAATATAAATTAAAATTTTCATTTTCACCCTCTGCAAAATTATAAAAACAGATACTTAATAAATATATATAAATTATTTAGTAAAATGTGTAAGTATTGTAGTAGCAAGCAATAAATATATAGCAGTACCGCTTATATCACATATAGAAGTTACAAGAGGTACACTGCTTGTTGTAGGATCTTTTTGAAACTTAACAAATAAAAACGGCAAACATAAACCTATTAAACTTCCTATAACTACAACCAATATCATAGCTAATGACACAACTAATGCAATCATTAAACCGCCTCTAAAAATGGCAATCAATGAAACTGCTGCACTCATAGTGAGTCCTAATATAGTAGAAACTAATATTTCCTTACCCAGCATAAAAAGCCAATCACTCTTTTTTACGTCTCCAACTGATAAACTTCTTATTATAAGAGTAGAAGATTGAGCTCCGGCATTTCCTGCACTATCAATAAGCAAAGGCAAAAAGAATATTAAAGAAACATACTGACTTATAGTTTCTTCAAATAGCCCTATAACATATCCTGATATAACATTAACAAATACCAAAATAAATAACCAAGATATTCTTCTTTTATACAATATTAAAGGATTAGCCTGTTTTATATTGCTGTCAAAATCATCATCTATTGTAATAGCTCCCAATTTATGGAAGTCCTCTGTATCTTCTTCTTCGGCAATATCAAATATATCGTCTATTGTAACGATACCAATTAAAGCATTTTTTGAGTCAACTACCGGTATATAAAGTAAATCATACTTCCTTCCTACCCTAACCGCTTCTTCTTGATCTGAATATACAGATAAATATATTATATCTGTATGCATAAGTTCTTCTATTTTTTCATCTTGATTTGCAAATAATAAGTCTTTTAATAAAATATATCCTAATAATGTTTCATCTTTATCAACTACATATATAACTTCAAAAGTTTCAGAATCTTTTCCGTATTTTCTAATATATTCCAAAGTTTGTTTTACCGTATAATCTGGAAGCACATCTATATATTCAGGCGTCATTATACGGCCTATACTGTCTTCTGGATATCCTAATAACTGCCTTGTAATATTTAAGTCTTTCTCACCCATTAATGAGAAAATCTTTTTAGTTATATCTGCTGGAAGTTCCTCAAAAAGTGAAGTTCTGTCATCTGGACTCATCTCATGCATAAGCTCTTTTAGCTCATTTTCACTCATAGAAACTATGATTTTTTCCTGTTCTTCTAGCTCTAACTCTGAAAATACATAAGCAGCCTTTTCTCTTGATAAAAGTCTAAAAACTATACTTCTGCTCTTATCATTATCTAATATACGTATAATATCTACTATTTCAGCAGCATGCATATTGGATAATAAATATTTGAGTTTATCCCATCTTTGATTCTCAATAATGTTAATAATTTCTGTATATTCTTTATTTTCAATCATATTTTTTTAAAAAATCGTAATTTTTAAATCATATTTTTTTATATTTATGTATATCAATTCTTTTATTATTATTATATAATATCTACATTATATAATATAATAAAAAAAATCCAATAATATATTTGAATATTATAAAAAATAAGGAGTTATTGTAATATGGCTGATATAAAAAGAATTGGAGTATTGACAAGCGGCGGAGATGCTTCAGGAATGAATCCTACTATCAGAAGTGTTGTAAGAACAGCTATAGCCAACGGTTTAGAAGTAATGGGTATTAAAGAAGGTTATCAAGGACTTATGTATAATGATGTATACCAAATGACTGCTGGCAGTGTTGGCGGAATAATCAATCATGGCGGTACTATATTATTTTCTGCTAGATCACCTGAATTTCAAACAGAAGAAGGTATGAAAAAAGCAGCTGATAATATGAAATATCACAATATCGATGCTTTAATTGTTATAGGAGGGGACGGAACTTACAGAGGTGCTTTAGATTTTTATAATCACCACCCAGAATTCCCTATTATTGCTATACCTGGAACTATTGATAATGATATTTTTGGTACAGATTATACTATAGGTTACGATACTGCTGTTAATGTAGCTATGGATGCTATAGACAAATTAAGAGACACTGCTACAAGTCATGGAAGATGTTTTGTTGTAGAAGTTATGGGAAGACATGCAGGATACATCGCATTAGAAGTTGGTATAGCTTCCGGTGCTGAAGATATATTAATACCTGAAACTACAACTGATATGGACAAAATAGTAGAAGAATTACAATTAGCTAAGAAAAGAGGTAAAAAATCTTCTATTATCGTAGTTGCTGAGGGAGATGAATCCGGCGGAGCTATGGAAGTAGCTAAACAAATAGAAGGTAAAACTGGCTTTGATACACGTGTTACTATATTAGGACATATGCAAAGAGGCGGTTCACCTACTTCAAGAGAACGTTTAATGGCTGCTAGATTTGGTTATATTGCTGTTAAAGCTTTATTAGAAGGCAAGAAAAATGTAGCTGTTGGTATTTGGAAAGGTGAATACACTTACACTCCATTAACTGATGCTGTTAAAAAAGTTCCTAAAGTAGATCCAATAGACTTAGCATTATGCAGAGCATTAGCTATATAATTAGAAAATAAAGTAGAGGTTAATAGTTATTATGATAGAAAATAAATCCATTTTAGGTGTAAGAATAGACAATTTCACAAGCAGTCTTGAAGAAATACTAAATTACCTTAAATATGGAAAAAATATACTCATAATATCTTTAGATGTGCATCAATTACTTAAAGTACGTCATAATAAAAAATTAAAAGAAATTATTAAAAATGCTTCTTTTGTAATTGCTGCACATCCCTCTATTGCTAAAGCATATAAATTTATTCATAAAGAAGAATTAAAATATATAAATGATTTTATACTATTCTCTAAAATATTAGATTACATAGAAGAAAAAAAGATGTCTATGTTTCTATTCGGAGATGAAGAAAAATACTTCTTTACAATATCTGAAAAAATTAAAAAGATTTATCCCGGTATTTATATGCTTGGAAATTATCAAAATACAAAAGACAAAGAAGAATTAGATAAAGCATTTATAGGCTTCAAAAAAATAGAACCTGATGTATTTTTAATTCATATGAATTTTAAAAAAGCATTATATTGGTTTAATAATAATAAACAAAATTTAGACATGAAATTTTGTATACCTTTCAAAAGACCTCTTGACAGTTTCGCTGGAAAAATAAAACCTCCTAGTATGGATATTCTTAATAAAAATAAAGATGAAAAATTCTATCTTAAAAAAAATATATTTAGAGTATTCCTATATTTCAATTATATGATATTTTGGATATTGGTTTTATTTGAAAAAATGACTTCCAAAAAAAATAAAAAAATTAAAGAAAATAAATAATCATACATTTTTAATACACTTGTTTTATTAATTTATACCTAAACAAATATACTTTGCCAAAAATAAATTTATATTTTTATTTTAATATCTGGGGCTTTGCCCCATACCCCACTTCTTTTGCGACTGAAAGGAGTGCCTGTGGCATTGGCACAAAGAACCAAAAAGACTGCATTTTGACACAAATCTTGGTTTTACTTCACATTTTAAACAAAACTTAATAATATTTTATACTATTAATAAACAAAAATTACATTTACAAAAAAGTAAAAATTGACAAAATATAGTTGTTTAGGTATATATAAACGTTAATCACTATGCAAAAACAAAAAGGATAAATATATGGACTATACTGAAATCAATTCTAAAACTATAGATGAATGGATAAAAGAAGGCTGGGAATGGGGAATACCAATAACTCATGAAGATTTTTTAAATGCTAAAAACGGAGATTGGAATATGCTTTTAACTCCAACAAAGCCTGTTCCTAAAGATTGGTACCCAGATTTAAAAGGAAAACAGGTGTTAGGTCTAGCTTCCGGAGGAGGTCAGCAAATGCCTATTTTCGCAGCATTAGGAGCAGTATGTACATTGATGGATTATTCTCAGAAACAAATAGATAGTGATTTATTAATTGCTGAAAAAGAAAATTATAATATAAATGCTGTAAAAGCTGATATGACAAAAGAATTTCCTTTCTCTGATGAAAGTTTTGATATAATTTTTCACCCGGTATCGAATTGTTATATAGAAGACGTTATGCATGTATGGAATGAATGCTACAGAGTTTTAAAAAATGGAGGTATTCTTATGGCTGGATTAGATAACGGCATTAATTTTTTATTTGATGAAGATGAAAAAGAAATAAAATACAAACTTCCTTTTAATCCATTAAAAGATGAATATTTATTAAAAAAGTTAATGCAAAATAATGACGGAATACAATTCTCACATACAGCAGAAGAACAAATTAGAGGACAATTAAAAGCAGGATTCAAACTTATAGATATTTATGAAGATACTAACGGATACGGATTACTTCATCAATATAATATACCTACTTTTTGGGCTACTTTATCCAAGAAAATTATTAATTAATAGCAAGTAATGTTTCCTGTAAAGCCTGCATATACTCTCTTGCTCTTGAAGCATTAGGATTAGAAGGGTATTCTGAAATAAAATTATCTAAAGCTTTATAGGAATCATTATATCTTCCAACTTTAAAGTATGATAAACCTATATAAAGCAATGCTTCTGCATCTAATGTATAAACATTGTTAAGTCTTACTCTATTATAATAATCAAGTGCCTTATTATAATTTTTTTCATTATAATATGATTGTGCTATTCTAAATAAAGCATCTTCTGCATATTCTGTTCTAGGAAATAATGCTGCTATTTTTGTATAGTACATTCTTGATTTTGTATAATTGCCTTCTACAAAAGTTTTATGTGCCATTGCTGGTACTTGTATCAAATAAGTTCTTACAACTTCATCATAGTATGTACTTGTTTTATTATATTTAAGAAAATCTTCATAAGTTTCAAAAGCTCTGTCAAATTCATTCATATTGAAATATACTCTAGCTCTTCCTAAAACTGCTAATTCTCCGTCAGCTCTCAAAAAATAACTTAATGCCTCTCCGTATTTTTTTTGTAAGAATAATTGATATCCGTATTGAATATTTATTTTTGATGCCAAGTCCTTATCTGGTATTTTTAAATTCTCCTGCAATTTTGCCATTATATAAGGGTCAGCATTATTTTCTAGTCTTGCTATATCAGCATAAGCCAAAACAGCATTCGTATAATAATATGCAAAGTCAGGATTATTTATTATATCTGAAAGTCTTTGTTTTGCCAAAGCATATTTTTTTAATCTTTTTAGAGAATCTGCAACCATAAAATATGATTCCGCTATATTATTTATTGGTCTTGATCTGCTGTCTATTGATAAATACTCATTTAAATTATTTATAGCGTCTTCATAATTTTCTATTTCATAACTTCTTTTGCCTTTTTGAAAATATCTTTCCGGAGAAGATAAAGCTGAAATCTTAGTAATAAAAACACCGCCCAAAATTGCTACTATAGTTATAACAGATGCCAAAACTGCTGCATAAGTTTTCATAAATATCTACACTCCAATTATAAATCACTTAGTACTTGATTAATCCAAAAATTAACCTCTTGAGCATTATAGTTTTTTATACGGTTAAAAACATCTAATGCATTTTTCTTTCTTTTCATGTACTTGTAACTTTTACCAAGAAGTAAATTGATTTTATAATACATATCTTTATTTATATTTCTTTTTGATATAGGCTCTAGTATACTTGCTGCTGATGAATAATTGCCTTTTTTAAATTCAGCCAATGCTCTGTAATAATCACTGTTATATTTTTCAATACTTCCTGATGATGAACCGCTGCTGTTATTATTTTTTTTAATACCTGATGAAGTATTAGCTGAAAAATTATTTGTTATATTATATCTATTAGTTATAGTATTAGTAAATGAATATATATTAGTAACTGAATAAATATTTGTTAGAGTATATGTATTTGTTACATTATTTGTACTGAAAACAGTATTGGTATATATATTTGTAATAAATGTATTTGAATATTGGAAATTATTTGCATTATTATCTATATTATTATATTGAGATTCTATATTATTATTTTGATTATTGTATGATAATCCATTAAAATTGATTGCTGCCATATCAACATTATCTTTAGCACTATAAAAACTTAAATCATCTACATAAGAAACAACAGCATAATAATATTTAGCTGATAATATAGGTCTGTCTAATATAAAATAAGATTTTGAATCATTAGTTGCTTTTATATAATCTACAACATAAGAATCAACTAAAGATGATTTACCTATTATAGGACTGTTGCTTCTGTAAAGATAATAAATTAAATTATTGTCTTTTATACCTTCCCATTCAACAACTACTATATTATTATTTGTTGATGATGTAGAAATCTTTATATTTTTTACAAATCTCTCTGCATTAGGTAAATTATTTATAATATCTTCATCATATATAAATGATGATGTTTGACCATATAAAACATTTATTGATATATAGAAAAACATTATACTCAAAATAGCAAATACCAAATATATGCGTTTTCTTTTATTTCTTATTCTTCTTTTTTTCATTCACTTATCCTATATATACTAGGAAAATTCTCGGAAATGAAATATATAAAATTTAATAGGCTTAACTTCGATATAAAACTTGAATAATACAAAAAAAGACTAGAAAAATACATTTTTCTAGCCTTCTAATAGTTATATATAATTTTTTATTATATTTTTTCCATTCCTATAGCAACTAAGAATCCAACACACATAGATATAACAGTTGCTGTTAGCATTGGTATGCTTAAAGAAGTTATATTAGGCCATAAACTTAAAAATGATACTATTATAATTCCAAGAACGAAACCAAATAATATAGATTTATATTTTTGAAGCAGTATAGTAACTACTTTAGATATAGTAAATATTCCTATAACAACACCTAATCCTACGCATATTATAGGAAGTACATTAAAAGTTTCTAATATTGTAGATACAAAATAAGATATATTTTCGTATTCTCCTAATATTAATAAAAGTAAAGAACCAGATATTCCAGGTATAACCATAGCAACTGCCGCAGCTATTCCGCAGAAAAATAATTTTATTCCATAAAGTACAGAGAAGTCTCCCGTATTAGTAGTTTGACCTACCGGCTTATTTATATCGAAATATACAAATATAGCCATAATGAAAGCACCAAGTAAAAATGCTAAAAATACTTTGATATTAAATTCTTCTACTGTTTTTGTTATGAATGGGAAAGAACCCAATATTAAACCAACAAAAAATATTTTAGTTGGAATAGGATAATATGTAAATGTATAATTAATAAGCTTTAAAAATAATACTATAGAAATACCTGCTCCTAATGCAACAGGAATTAAAATCTTCAAACTTTCTTTAATATCATTCCATTTTAATTTTATTAATGCTGTAGGTAAAATAGATATAGCATAAGTTAATTTCTCATATATTCCAAGTACAAATGCAATAGTACCTCCAGATACACCGGGAATAGCATTAGCAATACCTATAGCCATTCCTTTTATAAAATACGATATATAGTTTCTCATTATTTCCTCTTAATTTTAATTTATTAGTTTTGTAAGAATAATTTATTTTTTATATTTAAGTTTATAAAGATAAGCATAAAAAGAATATTATAAAAAATGCCATGAATATAAAAATTATACTCATGGCTATTATTAATAAAGTAATAAATTAGCTTATAACAGCTATTATTTCAACTTCTACTAAAGCATCTTTTGGTAAAGATTTAATAGCTACAGTGCTTCTTGCAGGTGGATTTTCTGGGAAATATGTAGCATATACTTCGTTAAAAGCAGCAAAATTAGCCATATCTGTTAAGAAACAAGTAGTTTTAATAATATTAGCCATAGTTAAATTTTCTGATTCTAAAAGACCTTTGATGTTTTCCATAACTCTTTCAGTTTGTTTTTTGATATCAGCTTCAGCCATGTTTCCGCTTACTGGATCCAAAGGTATTTGACCTGAAGCAAAGATGAAATTACCGCTTTTTACAGCTTGTGAATAAGGTCCTATAGCCTGTGGAGCTTTGTGTGTTTTGATAATTTTTTTATCCATAATATTAGTTCTCCTTTTCTATTTTTATATATTTTTGTTTTTTCTTTTTTGTTTAAATGACTTTATTATGTTAATTATAATAATTTTTTGTAAAATATCAAGTAATTAAACACTATTTTTATATATAATAATAGATAAATATTTGACAATAATCAAAATTATAATATTATGTAAGATAATACTACTATTAAAAAGGTTTTCTTATGCAGATAAACTCCAGTACAACATTAATAGCACTATTCGCATCTCCTTGCAAACACAGTATATCCCCTATTATGCATAATGAAGCATTTGATAAACTTAATCTAAATTATGCTTATTTATCTTTTGAAGTTGATAATAATAATTTGAAAGATGCTGTTCAGGCTATAAAAACATTCAATATGAGAGGAGTGAACCTTTCAATGCCTAATAAAAAAGAAGTAATAAAATATTTGGATAAAATATCAGAAGCTGCAGAATTATCACAAAGTGTAAATACTATAGTAAATGATAATGGAATATTAACTGGTTATAGTACAGATGGCGAAGGTTTTATAAAATCTTTAGAAAATGAAAATGTATTTATAAAAGATAAAAATATTACAATATTAGGTACTGGAGGAGCTTCAATAGCAATAATATCTCAGGCAGCATTGTATGGTGTAAAAAAAATATATGTATTTAAAAAAGATACTAATTGGCAGGAGCAAAAAAAGATTATTGATAATATTGCTTCTAAAACTAATTGTAATATAGAATTATTTAGTCTTGAAAATAAAAATATCTTGAAAGAAAAAATAGATGATAGTTATGTATTAATCAATGCCACAAGTGTAGGTATGAAAGAAAATGTTTCTTTAATAAATGATGATTCATTCTTTAGAAAAGATTTAATTGTAAGCGATTGTATATATAATCCTGCAAAAACGAAATTATTACAAATAGCTGAAAAAAATGGTTGTAAAATAATAAATGGTATTGGAATGTTATTGTATCAAGGTGCTTTAGCTTTTGAACTTTGGACTAATAAACAAATGCCTGTAGAGCATATAAAAAATATTATATTTAATAGAGATTGATTGTTCGGAGGATGCAATTATGGAAAATAAAATGAGAAATTTAAATTTCAATGATGGAATTCCAAAAATATGCATATCCGTAGTTGAAAAAAATGAAAGAGATATCATTAAATATATAAAAGAAGTATCAAAATTACCAATTGATATTATAGAATGGCGGGCTGACTTTTTTATTAATGATTCTAATTTTAATGATATAATACCTATTGCAAACGAAATAAAAAAATCAACTAATAAACCAATACTATTTACTTTAAGAAGCTCAAAAGAAGGCGGAAATATAGAATATAATAATTATCAATATATATTAGATGTATATAATAAAGTAATAGAAAATAAATGTTTTGAATTAATAGATTTAGAATTACTCACTTTAAAAAGTAATGATATAAAAAATTTAATAAAATTATGCAATTTAAATAATATAAAAACTATAATATCAAATCATGATTTTAGTAAAACACCTTCCAAAAAAAATATTATATCAAGAATAAAGAAAATGATAAAATTAAAATGCGACATAGCAAAAGTTGCCTACATGCCTAAAAACAAAAAAGATGTTATGTCTTTACTAGATGCCGCAAGCGAAATAAAAGATTTTCCTGTAATAGCAATATCTATGGGAGAACTTGGAGTTATAAGCAGAATATTTGGATCAGTGTTAACATTCGCTTCTGCTAAACGTTCATCAGCACCAGGTCAGTTGGAAGCTATGAAATTAAGATATATATTAGATAGTATTTATAAAAAAAATTAATTTTTTTCATAAAAAAATAATTGATGACAAAATTTGTCATGCGATCCTCCTATAATCATCTTATATGATTAAAAAGGAGAGTAATCATGAAAAATATTTCATCAAACAAAATAAATTCTGATATCTTAAATAAAAAAATAAGTGCTATGTATGATTTTTTTGAAAAGAATCATTTAACTGAATTGGCCTCTTATAGTGAAGAAGATTTATTGAATATTAAAGAATTAGATTTAAGTTCATCAAAATTAACTTATTTACCAGATGAAATTGATGTATTAGTAAATCTTCACAAGTTAGATGTATGCAATAATAATTTAGAAAAATTACCAGAGAGTATATGCAATCTAGCAAATTTAAGATATATTGATGTTAGTTTCAATAAACTTAAAAGCCTTCCAAAAAAAATAATATCATTGCAAAATATTGAAGAAATAGACATATATAATAATCTATTTAAAACTTTTCCAAAAGAAATATTTAAATTAGAAAAATTGAAAACAATTAATTTATCAGGATATTTATTGAATGAAATACCAAAAGAAATATTTTCTTTATTGAAATTGGAAGAACTAAATATTTCTAATAATAATATAAAAGAAATACCATCTCAAATTTCAAAATTAAAAAATCTAAAAAAATTATATATGAATAATAACAATATAAAAAATATTCCAAAATCAATAACCGAATTATCTAAATTAAAAGTATTATCAATATTAGACAATGGACTAAAAAGCATCGGTAAAAATATAGGAATGCTAACTAATTTAGAAGAATTTTATTTCAGCAGCAGCTCTTTAATAACAATAGAAGAAGAATTTTATAATTTAGAAAATTTAAAGAAATTATATATAAAAGGAAATTTATCAGCTGTACCAAATGAATTATATAAATTAAAGAAATTAAAATATTTATATATAAACGGTACAATATATAATAATTAAATAATTAGCAAATAAAGCACAAAGACAAAAGTATATGGGAAATAAAGATATACTCTTGTCTTTGCTTATGAATTATTTTCTTTTATGGCTACTTCAATACTATGTCTTTACCAAACCATTTTTTAGATATTTCTGCTGTTGTACCATCAGCTTTCATTTCATCTAATATTCTATTAATCTCATCTCTAAGTTTAACATCAGATTTTTTGAATCCAACAACATATAATCCGTCAGTAAATGGTGTACTTTGAACAACAGCAAAAGGAACTTTCTTTTCAGCTATATAATAATTAGCATAAACATCATCTAAAACAACAGCATCTACTCTGCCGTTTTGTAAATCTATAAGAGCATCTGTATTAAGATCATATTTTTTTAGTTCTTTTATTTTAGATATTATAGGGTGATGGGCAATCTGTTCATAATTTCCGCCGTATTGAACTGCTACAACTTTTCCAGCCAAATCATCTATAGAATTTATAGTTTCATCATCAACATATTTTACTATAATAAGCATATTGTTTAAATATGGTTTAGAGAAAATCATAGACTTACTTCTTTCACTATTTATATTAAGACCATTCCAAAGTACATCAACTTCTCCATTAGTCAATATTGATGTTGAATTTCCCCAATTAATAGTTTTAGTATTAAGTTTAACTCCCATACGTGCTGCTACTTCTCTAGCCAAATCTATATCAAATCCCACTACATCACCAATCTCATCTTTAAAACCCATTGGAGCAAATGTATCATCTAATCCTAAAGTCAATATACCTGTATTTTTTACTCTTTCTAATGAATTATCTTCTTGATTTACAGGAATATCCTCATGTTCTTTAGTTATAACAATATTTGTATTTGATAATGGCTTTTGTTCTTCCGCCTTATTACAACTAACCGCAAAGGCAAAAACGATTAAAAAAATAATCTTTGAAATATTTTTCATAAGTTATCCTCTTTATAATTTTTATTTATAATATGAATAAAAATTCATTATTCATAAATAAATTTTTTATTTTAAGAATATATCTTTAGCAAACCATTTTTGAGATATTTCTGCTGCTTTTCCATCAGCTCTCATATCATCTAATATTTTATCAACTTCAGCTAAAAGTTTTCCATCAGATTTTCTAAATCCAATACCATATAATTCTTCTGTTAAAGGACTATTATCTACAACAACAAATGGTGCTTTCTTTTCTGATATATAATACTGAGCTGCTACTTCATCTATAATAACTGCATCTATTCTTTTAGCTTGTAAATCTAAAAATGCATTAACGTTAACATCATATCTTCTAATTTCTTTAGCTTCTTTACTTGCAGGATCTGCTGTTAAAGCTTCATCATTGCTTCCAACTTGAACGCCCAAAACTTTTCCTTTCAAATCATCTTTAGAATTGATTGTATTATCATCAATAGCTTTTACAATAACAAGTCTGTTATTAAGATAAGGTTTAGAAAAATTAATTTGCTGTTTTCTAGCATCATTTATTGTAACGCCGTTCCACAACATATCAACATCGCCTTTATTTAGGCTTAATATTGAACTAGACCATTCTATAGGTTTTATTTCCAATTCAACTCCAAGTCTTGAAGCAACTTCTTTAGCTAAATCAATATCGAATCCTACAACTTCTCCATTTTCATCTCTGAATCCCATTGGAGCAAATGTATCATCTAATCCTAATACAATTTTTCCAGCATCTTTTACTTTTTGTAATGAATTATCCTCTGCTGATACATTACTTTTATTACCAGAATTACAGCTGATAATAAATGAAAAAATAATTAATAATAAAATACTTGATACACGTTTCATGTTATCTCCTTGTCAATTTATAAATAAATGTTAATGATTTTTTATATTTAAGATTATATTTTAATGGGTGGTATGATGAAATAAGAAAATAGTATCAAAACCTGCATATAAATAAGATTTATTCATAAATAAAAACTCCACAACCTATCTTCTATTACTACATATTGTAATACTATTAAAAAAAATGTCAATATAAAAACTATGAAAAATAATAAAAAAAATTTTATTATTTTTATAAAATTTTATTTTATTATCAAGTTTAATACATAAAATACAAAAATAACTAAATAATAATGTGAAATAAACTTTTCTAATTTATATATTATTTATGGAAAATTTTATTTAAGAAATCTTTGATTCTTTCATTCTTTTGATTATTAAAGAAATTATCAGAACTGTCCATAGCTATAATTTTACCGGCATCCATAAAAGCTATATTTGTAGAAAGCTCATGAACGAAACTCATTTCATGGCTTACAACAATCATAGTCATTTTTTCTTTAGCAAGTTCTTTTAATACCGTTAAAACTTCCCCTATAAGTTCTGGATCCAATGCTGAAGTAGGTTCATCACAAAGAAGTATTTCAGGCTTCATAGCCAAAGCCCTAGCTATTGCTACTCTTTGTTTTTGTCCGCCTGATAATTCATTAGGATAATTATCTTTTTTATGTTTAAGACCTACACTGTCAAGAAGTTTTAAAGCTTCTTCTATAGCCTCATCTTTATTTTCTTTCTTTACTATAATAGGAGCTTCTATTATATTTTCTAAAGCTGTTTTATGAGGGAATAGATTGAAATGCTGAAATATCATTCCTATTTTTTCTTTACGCTTCATAAAATCAGCATGAGTAATACTAAGAGCTTTTTCACCTTCTTTTTTGCAGAATAAAACTTCATTATCTATATAAACCTCACCATAGTCAGGTTCTTCTATCTGTATAATATTTCTTAAAAGAGAACTTTTACCTGCTCCGGAAGGCCCTATAATAGAAAGTATATCACCTTTATTAACTGTAAATGATACTCCGTTAATAGCTGGAGTTCCTTTATAACTCTTTTTTATATTTACAACTTTTAAATTAGTTTCTTTAGTTTCTAATGACATACTTTTTCTCCAATTGTCTGAACACAAACACAAGTATATATGTAAACAATAAATATATAATAGCTGCTATAAAGAATGGAAGCAGTTTATAATCTCTTGTTAGTATTTGTCTTGCATGAAGCATTAAATCACCTATTCCAAGAACTATAACTAGAGCTGTATCTTTAACCAAGTTAATAGCTTCATTAGAAAGAGGAGGCAATACTCTCCTTATAGCCTGAGGAAGAATTATTCTAGTCATAATTTGTCTATAGGTTAAATTAAGTGCAAAACCTGCCTCATATTGTCCTTTTTCTATACTTTCAATTCCTGATCTGAATATTTCCATAAGATAAGCGGCATAATTAAGTACAAAAGTTATAGCTGCTGAAGCAAATGCAGGAAAAGCTATCATATTATTAGTCATAAGAGGAAGACCATAATAAAAGAATATAAGCTGAAGTACCAATGGAGTACCTCTGAATATCCAAGCGTATATATCGAAAATATATCTTACAAACTTTGGCGTACTAAACTGTAATGCAGCAAAAATAATACCTAAAGGAAGCGAAAATATTGCTGTCACAAAATAAAGAGATAAAGTAGTATATGTTCCCTTAAGCAGGTACAAAGTAGTAGATATTATATAATCCATAAATACAACCAATAAAGATTTTTTATTCTAATTAATAAATAATGAAGTATCATTATAATACTATTTGTAAAAATATCAATAATAAAAAATATTTACAA
>NZ_JAWLQI010000052.1:0-23739 GCF_036997785.1 Brachyspira pulli | reverse complement strand
AAGTATATCAAAATTAGTTTTTATATTGTTATTATTTTCTGTGACTAGTCCACACCCCCTACTTCTTTTGCCGACGCTCTGCGTGCCGTAGGCTAAACCCGAAGAACCTATATCCTTCGACAGGCTCGGATACGCTTCACTAAAGACTGCATTTTTGACACAAATCTTGTTTTTACTTCACATTTCAAACAAAACTTAATAATATTTTATACTATTAATAAACAAAAATTACATTTACAAAAAAGTAAAAATTCATAAAATATTATTAATAATAAAAAATGTTATTTCAGTTAAAAATATTTTGCAATTTTAATTTAGTCAAGTATAATCTTTTATATAATTAAGTTATGGAATAGAGTTGTATGATAAAAGATATATCTAATTATATAAAATATAGAATAGACAGAATGTTGAACAAGGGGCTATTCTATCAATTAATGCTTTTAGTATTTGCAATAATAATATTACTTTTGACAGTTTCTATATTTATAATAGTAGCATTCAAATACCCTCCAAAACAAGCATTTTGGGATAGTTTGATGCAATTCATTGACACAGGAAATATATCTTCTGTAGAAGGCAATACAGGCATAGTAATTACATTTTTATTAGTTACATTTGTTGGTGTATGCGGCTGGGGTTCTCTTATAGCTATGATTAATAAAGCTTTACAGGATAGAATTAACAATCTTAGTAAAGGTAATGCATTCATAATGGAAAAAAATCATGCTATTATTTTAGGATATGGTGAAGAAGCTTTAACTATAGTTGAAGAATTTATTATGGCTAAAGTGAAAACTATAATAATATTGTCTGAACACAATGTTGATGTAATAAGAAAAAGAGTATCTTTTATCAAAGGATATAAAAATACAAACATAATAATAAGAGAAGGTACTACAAGCAGAATAGAAAATATAAAATTACTTAATATAGGAAAATCATCAAGCATATCAATAATAAATAATGATGATACTGAATCTTTGAATATACTTTTAGCATTAAAAAAAATTATAGAAGAAGATAAAATAGATAAAAAAATTAATATATGTGTTCTTGTACATGAAGAAGATACGATTGAAATTATTAAATCCATTGAAGATAAAAATTTTGTTATTCATGTAATTTATAAATATGAGATATTATATAAACTTATAGCACAAAGTATTATATATACAGGTTTAAGCAATGTTTATGAGGATTTATTTTCAAATGACGGAAATATATTTTGCATAGAAAACGAACATCATTATGAAGATTATAGTTTTAAAGATGCAGCTTTAAAATATTTAGATAAAGGTATGATATTACTCGGAATAACTAAAGAAGATAGAAGTCAATTATTAATACCTAATTATGATTATGTTATTAAAAAAGAAAATAGATTGGTATTCTTATCAAGAAATGATAATGATGATTCTGTTAAAGAATATACAAATATAAAGCCTAGTATAATAAAATATAAAAATAATATATTATTAATATGCGAAGAAAAAAGATATGTAGAAATAATAAAAGAAATTTCTGAATATATAGAAAATCACAGTATTACAATGTTAAGTTATGATTCAATAAAATCAGAAAGAAATAAATATAAATTCATACTTGAAAAATTAAAAAAAGAAAATACTACCAAAATAGTATTAATATCAGAAGACAATATAACAGATGTAAAAAGCATAAATGTGCTATTAATAATAAGACAAATAATCAGAAAAGAAAATTTAAATATAGCTATATTATCTTTATTAAATTCAATACAAAAAAGAAATTTAATATATTCAGATGATGTAAGAGATTTTATAGTAAGCGGTAAACTTATAGGTATGCTTATGGCTCAAGCTTCATTAAGTTCAAATATATTATATATTTTCTGCGGTTTATTAAGTAAAAATGGAAAAGATATAATAATGTCGCCTTACGCTGATTACTTTAATGAATCAAAAAGCTTTAAAGATGTGTATTTATATTTTATACAAAAGAAAACTATTTTAATAGGTGTCAAAAGATATAACGATGTAATTCTAAACCCTAATTATGACACAATGCTAGACAATAAAGACGAAATAATAATAATAACCAATTATGTTTTAGAAGATGAAAACGAAGAACTAATATATTAAAACTCTAATTAATATTTTATAATAATAAAAAATTATAAAATATTAATTATTGAATTAACTTAAGTATATCAGGGTGATTGTTTTGTTTAGCATAGAATAAAGCATCATTTCCATATTTATTAACAATAGATTTATCAGCATTAGCTTTTACAAGAATCTCCACTACTTTAATATGCCCTTCCATACAAGCTAATATAAGAGCAGTATTTCCAACATCATCTTGTATATTAACATTAATATTTTTCTCAAGTATTTTTTCTACAACATCTTCATCACCAAAAATAGCAGCATCTAAAAGAGTTTCTTCATCTTGAGTTAAAGAATATAAATAATTACAAGGAATAGATATTAAAGAAATAATCATTACAAATATAAGTATAATATTTTTCATAAATAACCTCTCACTATTGAGTGATAAAATTATTAGTTAATAAAACAAAAACTATCCTTTGAATTAACTCTAAGGATAGTTTTTATAACTTAATGTGGAGGTTATGGGGATCGAACCCACGACCTACTGCGTGCAAGGCAGTCGCTCTCCCAAACTGAGCTAAACCCCCGTATGTATCTTAAAGAACCTGAGCGTGTGGGCCTGGGAGGAATTGAACCACCGACCTTTCGATTATCAGTCGAACGCTCTAGCCATCTGAGCTACAGGCCCTTTTAATCATCAACGATATGGATAGTATTATAACACCAAACGAAAAAATAGCAAGTGCTTTTTTAAAAAAATTACATTTTTTTATAGTTTCTATATAAAAAATGTTGTAAAAAAAACATTTACACTATATTATACTAAAAAACAAAGAGAATTAATATTATGGTTATAGGAAAAATTTTTTTTAATAAGGAAAAAAATAAAGAAAACTCATTAACTCATAATAAAATATTAGTTAATGGAGGGGAAATATTATTAGTATTAATAATATCTTGTGCATTTTTTTATTTTTGCTATTTAATTAGAGGAATAATTAACCCTATAGTATTATTTATAATATTAATATCCGCTTTAATACCTTTTTGGAAATATATATGGGCTAAGGCTTCAATATTCTTAATAGTATGTCTATTTACTTTATGGGTAATAAAAGAAGCGGGTTATTTAGTGGCGCCATTTATTTGGGGTATATTTATTGCCTACTTATTCGACCCTCTTATAACTAAAATGCAGCATAAAATTCCTAGAATAATAGCTGTATTATTAATTTTTATCCCACTTTTAATATTAGCTATAATATTTTTTATATTTATTCTTCCAAGAACAATAGAAGAAATGGAAGTAATATCAAGAAGTCTTCCTGAATATGTTGATAAAATATATAATTCCATATCATCTTTATTGATTTCTATATCAGAAAAATTGAATAGAACTGTTGGAAAAAGTTTTGATATAGATATGGCAATAGATGCTGCAACAATAAAAGATTTTTTATTTGGCACTAATGGTATAGCTACTTTAATTTATAAGAAATTTATTGATTTTAGATTTCAGAATATTTCAAGCATAACATCTATATTTAGTATAATATTCTCATATTTTGTAATACTTCCATTTGTAACATTTTATTTGATGTTGGATTTTCAAAATATAAAAGATAAAATTATAAAAATTATACCAATGAGATGGCAAACATCTATTAATGAAATCATTAAAAAGTCTAATTATATAATAAATAGCTATGTAAGAGGTATGACAGTACTAGCTATATCATTTTTTATAATAAGTTATATATTGCTTTCTGTAACTAATTCTAAATATGCATTTATACTAGCATTATTAAGAGGCTTACTCAATTATATACCATTTATAGGGCCATTTGCAGCTTTTATTGTAGCATTATTATCAGGTATAATCACAGAGCCTGTATGGTGGCAAGGAGCCTTGAAAATGTGTATAATATATGGTTTGATACAAATATTAGATTCCGGATTAATGGCTCCTAAAATATTAGGAAAATCAGTTCAAATACACCCTATTGCAGTAATGTTTAGTACTATAATAGGCGGAGTATTATTTGGCTTTTTAGGTGTATTATTTGCTGTACCTTTTTGCGGTATAGTTCTTTTGATAATACAAAACTTTTTTAATAAATACTATCGTTCAAAATTTTATACTTTAACTAAAAAAGGACAATAAATGTTAATATATTTAGTACCAATCTTTATAATTTTACCCTTAATTTTAATGGCAGTAATGATTTTTCTTCCAACATTTATAGGAAAGAGAATACCACCTTCATTTACAAAAGAAAAAACAGAAGTATTCAATATACCTAGAAATGAATTATATCATTTATTAATAGATTATGAAAACTACCCTGCTTGGCTAAAATACATTTCTATAGTGCGTGTTGAAAAAATAGGACAAGATAAATTAAAAATAATGCAGACTTATTCAAACAGAAGAACTTATCAAGAACTTATTGAAGTAAGAAGAATTGAAAACAGTGAAATATCTATGGTAAAAACAGAGAATGAATATACTGCTTTATGGACTTATATATTGGAAGATGCTGAGAATAATAGAACAAGATTAACTGTTAAAGAAACTATGTATGTATATCATCCATATTTAAGATTTATGCTCAAATATGTACTTATAGATGAAAATGGTAAAGGTGATTTATTTAGAAGAATAAGAAGTTTTATAAATAAGAATAAATAATATTTTTAATACAGAAGATAATATATAAAAGCGAGATGAAGTCAGATATATGGCAGCACATATGTAACTTTATTCTACTCGCTTTTTATATTTACTTTTCACTATTTTCTATTCTTCTCACCCCAAACACATATAGCATCTAATATTGGTATTAAAGATTTACCTCTTTTAGATAAACTATACTCTACTTTAGGCGGTATTTGAGGATATTCTTTTCTGCTTACTAAATCATCTTTCTCTAATTCTTTTAATGATAAGCTTAATGTTTTATGAGATATATTAGATATTATTCTCTTTAATTCATTATATCTTACAACTTTTAATTCTGACAATATATATAATATTATCATTTTATATTTTCCAGATATTAAAGACATTGTATATGCAAAGCCTGTATCTTCCATATATTTTTCTTTTAAATCATCTTTTTTCATAAATTATCCTTCTATACTTTACTTTTAGTTAGTATATAACATTTTTGTTAGTACTTGATAATAATAATATATAACAATATAATTATAATATCAATAATAATTTACTATATAGGAGTAAAAAAATGAAAAAAATATTAATATTAAATGGAAGCCCTAGACTAAATGGTAATACTTCTGACTTGATAGAAGAATTTACTAAAGGTGCTAAACTCAATGGAAATGAAGTAATAAAATTTGATTTAGACAGAATGAATATACATTGCTGTAAAGGCTGTTTAAAAGGCGGTAAAAACACTGATAGTCCTTGTTCTCAAAAAGATGATATGGATAAAATATACCCATATTATAAAGAAGCTGATATAGTTGTATTAGCTTCTCCAATGTATTATTGGACTTTCTCTGCTCAATTAAAAATGGTTATAGATAGATTATTTGCTGTTACAGAAATAGACCCGAATTATAAAACTCCATACAAAGAATGTTTTATGTTAATGGCTGCAGAAGGAAATGATGAAAATAATTCTAAACCTGTTATAGAATATTATAAATATCTATTAAATTATCTTGGCTGGAAAGATTTAGGACATTTAATAGTTGGAGGCGTGCTCAACATTGGAGATATAAAAGGAAATGAACAAGCAGCAAAAGCATTTGAAATGGGTAAATCTGTATTGTAAGCTTTAATATAGCATTTACATTAATTAATTTTAATGTATAATTGAACGTTAATAATTTTAAAATTTTAAAGGATAAAAAATATATGCTTAATTTTGAGCCTATTTCATTAGAAAAACAGGAACTTTATCATAAATATTTCTCTATAACGCCTAAGCAATCTGCTGATTATACATTTATGAATCTGTTGGGATTAAAAGATATATATATGCTTGAATGGGCATTTACTGAAAAATTAGTTTGGATAAGACAAAAATCTCCTTACACAATATATTGGGCACCTGTAGGTGATTGGTTCAATGCGAATTTTTGTAATGATTTTAGCCCTTGTGAAATTTCTGGTGAAACTATAATAAGAATTCCAAAAGAACTTGCATTATTTTGGGAAAAGACTACAAAAATAAAGGTAAAAGAAACTAGAGATGAATGGGAATATCTATATGATTTCAATGAATTAACTACCCTACCTGGTAAAAAATTTCATAATAAAAAGAATTTATATAATCAATTTATAAAAAATGAATTTGAATATAAATCAATAGATAAAAGTATTGTGCATGATATACTTGATTTTGAGGCTAAATGGGAAGAAGATGAGAAAAAAAATAATGATGCATCTCAAATAAATGATGCCGAAGAATGCGAGGCTTTTGACAGTAATAAACTATTATCTCATGAAGTTAGAGCTGAAGCAGACACTATAATGATAAGAACTTTGCTTGATAATTGGGATAATATAAATAATATCATTGGAGGAGCTATTTATATTGATAGCAAAATAGTAGCTTACACCATAGCCGATTTAAGTATGAGAGATACTATAGTAGTTCATTCAGAAAGAGGAGATAGAAATTATAAAGGCACATATCAAGCTATAAACAGAATGTTTTTGGAGAATTTAAAAAACTATATAAATGATTATGAAAGATTTAAATTCGTTAATAGAGAACAAGATGTTGGAGATTTAGGTTTAAGAAAGGCGAAAATGTCTTATAATCCTGTTGGATATATAGAAAAATATAAAGGTTTCTGTACAGATTTCTAATAAAACAAAATAAAATCTGCTCATTCTATTATTCTTAATAAAATGGGCAGATAATTCTTATTTACACAAAAATCAATATACTTTATCAAAAATAAATTTGAAATTATTATATAGCTTTGCTTACCGTTAATCAGACAGCATGAAGCTCTGTGTGCTTACACAATACTACACTTCTTTTCAACAGAAGGAAGTGCTACGACCGTAGAGAATACCTGATGAAGTCCACATTTAGGTGTAGCGTATGGAAGGCTTCCCAAAAAGAACAATATAAAAATTGATAAAGTTAAAAATTTTTAGTATATACCTAAACAATTATATTTTGTCAAAAATAAATTTATATTTTTGTTTTTATATCTGGGGCTTTGCCCCAGACCCTAGTTCTTTTATTGGTATAAAAGAACCAAAAAAACTGCATTTTTAGTCTAAATCTAGGTTATACCCTACATTTAATACATATATTTTTAATATAAAGTTCTAGTAATTGCGTTTTCGCAAAGCGTATCCGAGATTGTTGAGGATATAGCAACTTTGACGAAGTCCGCAGAGCGTGTGCTGCAAAAAAGTTGATAATATTACATAATGTGCAGTAGTCGGCAAAATGAAATTGTTTCAGTATATACTATAAAATAATAAAGCTAATTTATATTTTATTTATTAAATATTTGTAATAATAAAATATAAAACAATAAAAAAGGTGCATAATCTAAAAATAGATTTGCACCTTTTGAGTTTTATATTATTTAATATTTATTAACCAAGTATAGCTAAAAGTACACCAGCAGCAACTGCAGAACCAATTACTCCTGAAACGTTTGGACCCATAGCATGCATAAGTAAGAAGTTATGAGGGTTAGATTCCTGTCCAACTTTATTAGCAACTCTTGCAGCCATAGGAACAGCTGATACTCCAGCAGCTCCGATTAATGGATTGATTTTATCTTTACTGAATAAGTTCATCAATTTAGCAAGAAGTACTCCGCCTGCTGTACCCATAGCAAATGCTATTAAACCTAATACCAATATACCCAATGTTTCAAAACGTAAGAATTTATCAGCAGCTAATTTACTGCCAACAGATAATCCCAACATTATTGTAACGATATTGATAAGTTCATTTTGAGCAGTTTTAGAAAGTCTTTCAGTAACGCCAGATTCTTTAATTAAATTACCAAACATTAAAGCACCAATTAATGGAGCAGCATCTGGCAATAATAAAGCAACAAGTATTATAACAGTAAGAGGGAAAATGATTTTTTCTCTTTTACTAACAGGACGAAGCTGTTTCATCTCAATTTTTCTTTCATTTTCAGTAGTAAGCCATTTCATAATAGGAGGCTGTATTATAGGAACTAAAGCCATATAAGAATAAGCAGCAACCGCAATAGCACCCAATAAATGAGGAGAAAGTCTTGAAGCTGTAAATATAGCTGTAGGACCGTCAGCACCTCCGATAATACCTATTGAAGCAGCATCTTTTAATGTGAAAGAAATTACTGGTATATATGTAGATATTATCATAGCACCTAATAAAGTACCAAATATACCTATTTGAGCAGCAGCACCTAATAAAGCTGTTTTAGGGTTAGCAATAAGCGGTCCAAAATCAGTCATAGCACCAACACCAATAAAGATGAATAATGGGAATAATCCTGATTCAATACCAAATGAATATATTTGACCTAAGAATCCTCCGCTGCTTAAAGTTACTGGAAGACCATTAATAACTTCAACAACAGGCAATGCCGCAATATTTGCTATAGGAATATTAGCTAGTATTCCGCCCATACCTATAGGAATAAGAAGTAATGGTTCAAATCCTTTAGCTATAGCAAGATATACTAAAAGCAAACCTACACAAATCATTATAGCATTCTGCCATAGAGGAGCAGATTTTACTTTTATATCATTTAATTTAGTTTGATATTTTTCTTGTTTACTTTTTTCAGCTTTAGCCTGAGCAGCAGCTATTTCTTGTTCGCTTCTAGGGAAGAATCCGCCAAAAGCTGTATTTCTTACTAAAGAAATAAGTGAATCTTTTATATTAATAGGTTCCTCAGCACTTTCTTGCGGCAACACAACTGATGCTGTCATAAAGATAAGTGCAAATACTAAAAATACTTTTCTCATTCTTTTTTATCTCCTTAAAATCAGCTATTAACCTACTATAGCCAATTCTTGACCAGCAACTACCGCGTCACCAGGTTTAACTTTTACTTCTTTTACAACTCCATTAGCTGAAGATTTTATTTCTACTTCC
Source organism: Brachyspira pulli (assembly GCF_036997785.1). NCBI lineage: Bacteria > Pseudomonadati > Spirochaetota > Spirochaetia > Brachyspirales > Brachyspiraceae > Brachyspira > Brachyspira pulli. Next base: position 14,540 of record NZ_JAWLQI010000052.1, on the reverse strand, counting down.
ATTTTCATAGCTTCTACAACTAAAATAGTAGAACCATCTTTAACTTGTGTACCTACAGGAGCAACTATTTTTAATACTGTACCAGGTAATCCAGCTGTTATAGGGGTAGCAGAACCGCTTGAAGCAGGAGCAGCTGATTGAGCAGCACCAGCAACTATACCATCTTTAATAGTATAATCATAGCTTACGCCATCAACTATAGCTCTACCATTTTCTATTTTTACACCATAGCTAGAACCGCCAACTGTAACAGTAACTTCATTGCTAGTAGCTTTAACGCCTTCAGAAGCACCGCCAGCATTTTTTCTAATACCAAGTTTAGCTTCGCCTTTAAGGAATTGAATACCTTTTTCTTTACAAGCAGCAGCTATAAATACATTTTCATCTGAAAGATCTGTAATACCTGCATCTTTTAATGCTTGTTCAGCAGCTTTTCTACCTTTTTTAGGATTTTTATCATCTATATCCATAGCTAATTCAGTAGTAGGCTGTAAACCTAATTGTTCGCTAGCTATTTTTACTATTTCTGGATCTGGTGTAGATGGAGTTTTACCAAAGTAACCTAATACCATTTTACCATAACCATCAGCTATTTTCTTCCAATTACCTTGCATTACATTGTTAAATGCTTGTTGGAAATAGAATTGAGATACTGGAGTTACAGAAGTACCAAAACCGCCTTTTTTAACTACTTCAGTCATAGCTCTAATAACTTCTGGGAATCTATTCATTACATTAATATCTCTCATCATTTGAGTATTAGCTGTTAAAGCACCGCCAGGCATTGGAGCAAATGGAATCATAGGTTCTACTGTTCTACTTTCAGGTGGTAAGAAATAATCTTTCATACAATCTTTGAATACTTCTTCAGCTTCTCTGATTTTATCTATATCTATGTTAAGACTATATTCTGTACCTCTTAAAGCATGCCACATAACTATAACGTCTGTTTGACAAGTACCGCCTGATACTGGAGCTGCTGAAAGGTCTATACAATCAGCACCAGCGTCTAAAGCTGCTCTATACTGAACTGCACCTATACCAGCTGTTTCATGGCTGTGCATTTGTATTTGTATATCTTTACCTAATATTCTTCTAGCTTCTTTTATTGTATCATAAACAACTTGAGGAGTTGCTGTACCAGAAGCATCTTTGAAACATACTGAGTCAAAGTCTACTTGATCTTTAATTTGAGTTAATACTTTACCATAGAATGCAGCATCATGTGCACCTTCACATCCTGGAGGAAGCGCCATCATAGTAACACATACTTGGTGTTTCAATCCTGCATCTTTAATACATTTACCGCTGAAAATAAGGTTATTAACATCATTTAAAGCGTCAAAGTTTCTAATTGTTGTAATACCATGTTTTTTAAATAGATCAGCATGTAATTTAATCATTTCTCTAGGCTGAGATTCCAAACCTACTACGTTTACACCTCTTGCTAAAGTTTGTAAATTAACATTAGGACCTACTGTTTTTCTGAATGTATCCATTACATCAAATGCATTCTCATTATTATAGAAGAATGCACTTTGGAATGTTGCTCCACCGCCGGATTCAAAATATGTAACACCAGCATTAACGAATGCTTCTACTGCTGGCATAAAATCTTTAGATAATACTCTAGCACCATAAACAGACTGGAATCCGTCTCTGAATGCTGTTAGCATAAATTTTACTTCTTTTTTAGCCATTCTTTTATATCTCCTTTTTTTATAAAAAAAACTTACTATTATTTAGACTTATTGCTATGAACATGTGCTAAAGCAATTGCTATAGCTACCATTTTATCATTGTTTACCGCTTGAACCGGTGCAGGAGAAGAACTAGATTCTTCCTGAGCAGGCGGCATCATTTTGTCTACTTGAGCTACAACAGCACTAACGACTTTCATAAAGAAAACCAATATAATCAAGAACAATACAACAACGCCCATACCTATTAGCATTATCTGTATTGCTTCCATAATACTACTGTTCATCAAAAATACTCCTGTTGTGTAAATTTTTAATACTGCATTATACACTATTTTTTACTTAATACAAGTAAATTTATTACAAAATATAACTTTTATTTCACAATATCATTGACTTTATGGAAATAGTAAATATAATAAAAATAATCAACTATGGAGTTTATTATGTTTACTAATTCTATGCCAATAGCTGTTTTTGATTCAGGATTTGGAGGTATAACTGTATTAAAACAATTATTAAAATTATTGCCTAATGAGAATTATATATATCTTGGAGATAATGCTAATATACCTTATGGAAGTAAACCTAAAAAACAAATAATAGAATTAACTTCAAAAATGGTAGACTTCTTAGTTAAACAAAATTGCAAAATAATAGTAATAGCCTGCAATACTATAGCTGCTTCAACTTATGATATATTAAAACAAAAATATAATACTCCTATAATAGAAGTGATATCTAATGGAGCAATAGATGCTGTCAATAATACACAAAATAATAATATATCAATAATGGCAACAGAATTTACAGTTAATTCAAAAGCATATATAGAAAAAATAAATGAATACAATAAAAATATAAAAATTACTCAAGTAGCTTGTAAAGAATTATGCCCTATGATTGAAAATGATTGGAATAGTCATGATAATAGATTTGAAGTACTTGAAGATTACTTAAAAAATATTGATTCTGATTCTGATACTTTAATTTTAGGATGCACTCACTACCCTCTTATAATTAATGATATAAAAGAAGTATTGAAATCTACAAATAATTCTATAAAAAATATAATAGACCCTGCATATCATACAGCATTATCAGTAAAAGAGTATTTAGAAAACAATAATATATTAAATGATAATCATCAATATTTAGATATATATACAACTGAAAGCATTCAAAAAGAATCAAAATTAATAAACATGATTTTGCCAAGCAATATATATTATACTCTTAAATACGCCAATCTATAATAACTGTATTTAATATATAGATTTTATTCCATTATCTATATCAAATATCCAATGTTTATTAAACACCTTTTTATATGAATAGCCAAATGGAAATTTCCCTATAGATACAGCAAAAAATTTATTACCATTGTTTTTTTGTTTATTGCATATCTGTACTAAATTATCTGCAATATCTTCCATTATAAAGTCAGATAATACTAAAACATCAGCATTTTTGAAACTTGAAGTATTCATTATTCTATTTGCCTCATAAAGTGCTTTATATATATCAGAACCTCCATGATAGCTAAGTTTTAAAAATTTTATTAAATCTTCAATTCCATTATTTTTAGAGAATCTGCAAGTATATATTTCAGTACTGAAGTTAATCAAATAAGCATTTCTATTTTCTGATAAAGCCTGCATAACCATTTTAAACATTATAGCCTTGGCAATATATTCGCTAATACCTTTCATAGAACCGCTCGTATCTATACATATAATCATGTCGCCTTTACCGTCCTTATATCCAGCTCTAACCATACTTTGTTCATTTTCATTGAATACATAAGCACTTTTATCAAAACACATAAGCCTGTTTTCTATATATTTTAATTTGAATAACTTTTCACTGTCCTCATTGCATAAAAGCGAAAGTTCTTCTGGTACAACATTTTCAATATCTTTAGAAAAATATATGCCTACAATCTCTTCTTTAGAACTTATTTTTTTATTTGTATGAGAATAAGTATTTTTAAATTCAACATTTTTTATAGCCTTATCAGCATCGATTCTTCGTCCCATAGCATCACATATAATATCTATGTCTTTATATTCATTAATAAAATTTACCCATCTATACAATAAAGAAATATCTTCTTCTTCAAGCTCTCCTACTCTAAAATCCCATAAGACTCCTGTTTTTATTCTCAAGATATTTGACATATATTTTAATTTTTTGATTAGATGAATCCAGGATTCTATATCAGAAATAAATTTATATCTCTTTTGTTTAACAGTATTAACAAGCCATTCATTATTTTTTTTATTATAAGTTTTTTCCCATAAAGAAATAAGATTATTTTTTATAATATCAAGATTATCAATATTATCTAATTTCTCATTCCAAAAATTAATATCAATATTATTTGACAAAATACTAATATTACTCAAATCATTTTTTATATCTTCTTTTGTAATTTTCTTTTTTTTATCTTTTAATTTTTTTATAGATATTTCTAATTCTGTTTTATTTTCTTCATAAGGATTATTATTATTTATAAATTCGTTTAAATCTTTTTTCCATTTTGTTATTTTTACTTCAAGTTCTTCTTCTAATCTGCTGTCTTGTAAATTATTAAAAGAACCGTTAAAAACTCCTCTGGCAATAGTTTCAGTTTTTTTTATTTCATTTATATAAGAATCGTAATCAAATTGTTTCATGATTTTCTATTTCGCTTTTTAATCTTTCTGCATTTAATTTTTCGCTTTCAAGATTATTTATATAAGAATCAAACATATCAATAAATATATTAAAATTTTCTTCTGATATAAATATACTTTTTGATGATAATTTATTTGAATCAAAATCATTTTTTAAATTTGTTATTATATTTTCAATGCTTGTTATTAAAGAATCTATAAGAGTCAAATATGTTTTTTTGGTTTCCTCTTTTACCTTTTTTGAAGAAACTTTTTGCATATAATAATCTGGTTCTATATCAATTAAGAATTCATAATTTCTTGATAATTTATTTGATACAAAACCGTTAACTGAAGTAGCTGAATTGATTTCTACAGTGCATTTTTCTGTGCCGTTAAAATTGCATCTAAATTTCTTTGTCTGATTTCTTGATATGTCTAATGGATAAAAGTATCCTTTTTTATTTAACTGTTTTATAGGTATATAAATCATCGTTTCACCTTTATTACCATATTCATCAATATTTATATTTAAAGTTGCTGTAATATAAGGCTTATCATCAATGTTTTCTGTATCATAAGTTTTTTCTAAATTATAAAATTCATTATCAATATTTTCTTGAATATTATTTAAACTTTCTCTCCAAGAATTAATATCTTTATTATTGAAATTGTATGATGTTCTAATAGCATTCTCTACTATCTTTTTTACTACATCAATATGTTCATCTAAACTCCATAAACAATTAGAAATTAAAAGAGTTTCATAAATATCTACTTCTTTTTTATTGTTTAAATATGTAGCTATTTTTAATAAATAAGAAATATGCTGCCATCTTCTATCGGATACATATATTGCTATATCTTTGTTATCTTCATTAAATTTTTCTATTGAAAGTTTTATATGATGAATAATATCAATGACAGTTGATGATAGTTTTATATTATTAGCTTCTTCTCTTATTTTTACCCATTCATCATTAGAAATTTTTAAATCATCATCAATACTTATATATGAACTAGAGTCTGTATTTTGCAGTATCTTCTCGAAATTTTCCTTATTCTTCATAGGACTTACAAGCAAACGCATAATGAATCTATCATATAAAGCCTCAAGCCCTTGACCTTCCGGAGGTGTTTCATTACTTGCTGAAATCAATGCCTTTAATGGTACTTTTATTTCTTCAGCACCATTTTTGAAAACTCTTTCATTTATTATAGTCAAAAGTGTATTAAGTATAGCCGGAGTACTTTTCCAAATCTCATCTAAAAATGCAAAATCACTGTCAGGCAAATAACCTTCTATTTTTCTAATATATTTATCTTTCTTTAATTCTTCCAAACTTATAGGGCCGAATATATCCTCAGGAGTACTAAATCTTTGCATCAAATATCCAAAATATTTTGAATCTTTAAATGCTGATGAAACTCTTTTTGCTATGAAACTTTTTGCAGTTCCGGGAGGGCCGTATAAAAATACTGGTTTGCCTGCAATAGCACTAAGGAAAGTTAATGCTACAATTTCTTCTCTCTCATAAAGTCCTTGTGATAGTAAGTTAATAATTTTTTCTATTCTTGATTTAGTATTTTTCATAGTTTATTTTTATAATTTTTATCTGTAGATTATTTTATAAAATTATTATATCATTTTTAATGTAAATTGGAATTCTTTATTTTAATATGATATAATCATCTAAAAATTATAAATGGAAATAAATATGCTAAACTCTGAAAAAATAAAATTACTAATATTCGATATGGACGGAACTTTAATAGACAGTGCATATATAAATTATTATTCTTATTACAATGCTTTAAAAGAATTTAATATAGAATTGGATAAAGACTATTATTATAATGAATGTTTTGGTTTGCATTATAAGATATTTACAAGCAATATTTTAAAATTAAATAATATTCTTGATAAAAATAAGGCTGAATTTGATGAACTTGTAGAGAAAATACATATTAGAAAAGAAGAAATATATTTGGAAAATCTTAATCTAGTTAATGTTCACCCATTTGTATTGGAAACTTTGCTTGATAATAACAACAAAAATAACAGAAAATATACTGCATTAGCCACAACTGCTTCGCCTAATGGAGTTTATGGAATATTGAAAGAATTCCAGCTTGAAAAATTATTTGATTTAGTTCTTACAGGAAATGATATTGAAAAGAAAAAGCCAGACCCAGAAATATTTTTTAAATGTTTTAATCATTTTAATGTAGAAGAAAATGAAAGTATCATATTTGAAGACAGCGAAGTTGGATTAAAGGCTGCAAATCAAACTAATGCTTGGGTTATAAAAATAGAAAAATGGTCTAAATAAAATATAAAAAATTGCTGATATAATTATATCAGCAATTTTTTATAAATAATTATTTTTTATTTTTTAAAAATTTACTAAAAAACATAGTAATAAATCCATTAGACCAACTAAATATACCAATCTTTATTGATATAATTAGATACTTAAAAAAATTCATTTTTTTATCAGATGAAAACTCTATACTCATATCATCATAATCTAAATTTTTTTCAAAGTATCCATGATGAAAATTAAATTTATGATATCCCGTACCATCAAATCCTATATTATTTGTAAAAGATTTTTTTGAAGGCCAAACACATAATTTTTTTCTTTTATACATATAAAATGAATAATAAATATCCCATAAATTATTTTGAATATAAAAATTATCCTTAACAGATTTTTTTATAGCGAACAAATGAAACCAAGAAAAAACGCCTCCTAATATTTTATGTTTAATACTTTTATTATACCAAGAAGTATCGCATGTATCCCAGTTTATATTATTCCATTTACTCTTCCAAGTACCCCAACCCCAGCTATGAAAAGCGTATGTAAATATAACATCATATTTATGATTTTTAGTAGCATGTTTATGCGAGAATGCTGTTATAGCCATAACGTCTTCATCATCTCTATAATAATTCAAAGCATTATTCATAAACTCAAGAAAATATTTATTTGTTTCGATATCATCTTCCAATCCTATAAAATATTCATGATTTTTAAATATTGTATTTACAGCATTAACAGTAGAATATTTTATACCTAAATTTTTTTCAGCTTCATATATGTATACATTTTTAAAACCATCTTTTACAGTTTTAAGATACTTCCTAAGTTCAGAAACAGACTTTTCATCTTCTTCTTTGCTAGGAGCATCTGAAAATATATATAAATCCGTATCAATTGCTAAATTATTTTTCTTTAATGCTTCAATTACTCTTTTTGTATGTTCTATTCTATTATATACAACTAATCCTACAGGTGCTAAATTCATAAAAACTCCTTTAATTTTATATATGACTTTTTGATAAATAAATTGATTTTAGAACTGAGATATTTATTAAATAAGATACATATTAAAAAGAGTTATTATTTTTACGTTCTGAAAATACATATCAAAATATATTATTTCATTTTTAATTATCAAATAATATATTGAATTAATACGATATATTTTTATTATTAGACTAGCTAGAAAAAAATCTTGCAAAGCCAATAGAGGCTTTGTATTATAAAAAATAGAATATATTTTACAGTATATTAATGAGTTTTGAGTTTTGAGTTTTGAGTTTTGAGTTTTGAGTTTTGAGTTTTGAGTTTTGAGTTTTGAGTTTGTGTTCCATAATAGAAATATTATATTTTATTTATATAATTTGTCAATATGATAATAACTATACTGCATAAATAATTAAATTTGCAGTATAGTTAATATTTTAATAAAAATTATTTTTTATATTTGTTTATAAAATTTTCAACTACATCAAACATATCTTTAGTCCAAAACTGCCAATCACCATGATCAGCATCTTTTAAAGCATAAAATTCATATACTCTATTTTCTTCTTTTAATTTGTCAGCTAAAATTTTACTTTGATTAAAAGGTACTAATTTATCACCTGTACCATGTGCTAAAAGTATAGGAGGCAAGTTTTTAGCTTTTGAAATCTCATAATAAGGACTTATTCTTTTAGCTTCTTCTGGAAAATCATAAACATTCTTTCTTCCTATTAAAATACCTTCTGGACTTTCAGCATCTCCTGTAGTTGAACCTAAAGGATCATTTCTCATTTCAAGCAAATCTGTAGGAGGATAATAAGATATAATTGCATTCATATTTGGTATTGTATTATCATTTTCATTTAAAGGTATTGCTGTAAATAATGCAGTATGTCCGCCTGATGAATCTCCCCATACAAATAAATTGTTTGTATCAGCATTATATTTATCAGCATTATCAATCATAAATTTAATAGCATCTCTTGTATCTTCTATCTGGGCAGGAAAAACTGCTGTATCGCTTGGTCTGTATTCAACTATAGCAACAACATATCCCCTTCTTGCAAAATCTCCTAAAGCTACCAAATTTCTATATACATTCTGCTTTCTCCATGCCGAACCTTGTATATAAACAACTAAAGGATATTTAGCATTGGTATCTACAAATAATAATCTTGGAATCATTATCTGTAAAGTTAAATCAGTATTATCTTTTTTAGCATAAACAACATTTGGAATATATTCTATATTATAACGACTATTCTTTTGTTCAAATGTTGTACTTCCATCTTCATTTGTAGATGTTATTATAGTATTCTCCATATTACTCCCTGTACTATTATTTGAATTACTGCATGAAACAAATATAATCAAAAAACTTAAAACTATCAATATATTTCTCATTTATTAAACTCCTGTATGTAAAAAATAACGTGTTTATATTTACATATTATAATAGTTTATAAAAAAAATCAATAAATAAAAATAAATATTTATATAGCTTGTAAGATTATAAAAAATAAATTATTATAAATCAAATGGATAAAAAGATAAAAAAATTAGCTATATTACATCCAACCTTTGGATATAACGGCGGTGCTGAAAATGTTATACTTTCATTTTCTAAATACTGTCATTCTATTGGTATAGATATAACTATTTATACTTACAAATTAAGAGAAAATATTGAAAGCTATATTAAACAAGTCAAAACAGATATAACATTAAATCCATTTATTTTTAATAAAACAGCAAAAATGTTAGCTAATGAATTAAAAGATTATGATGCTGTATTGATACACAATTTTCCAGCTACAATATTTTATGGACTTGCATTAAAATACGCTGAAAAAAACAATATAAAATTACCTAAAAGTTTTTGGTACTGTCATGAACCAAGTGTCAGACTTTATGGCTATGATGATGAAAGTTATAAAAGACTTCAAAAAACTTTGGATATAATTGCAAGATATACTATGCATTTGGATAGATTTGGAGTAAGTAAAATAGATTATATAATGTCAAATAGTTTAAGAACTTCTGAAGGAATAAAAAGAGTTTATAATAGAGAATCCGAAACTATATATCCATGCATTACCAATACAAAAGAAATAATTAGTCCTAATACTGGAAAATATTTTGTATATATAGGAAGAATTGAAAAACCAAAAAATATAGAGAATGCTATATTAGCTTTTAAGTCATTATTAGAAAAAATTGATGATAAAGATTTAAAATTCATAATAGCAGGAAAAGGCAGACATGAAAAATATTTAAAAGATTTAGTACAAAAAATAAATGCTGAAAATAATATCATTTTCAAAGGATTTGTATCTGAAGAAGAAAAAGAAGAATTATTGAATAATAGTTATGCTTTAGTAATGCCTGCTGTAAATGAACCATTTGGGCTTACAGTTATAGAAGCATTGTATTTATCATGCATTTCAATAATATCAAATAAATCTGGAGTTTATGAAGCTGTAAAGGATTGTTCTGTATGCTGCAATATGGAAATAAACAATGAAATTACTGATGCTATGTTATTAGTATATAAAGATATAAATATAAAAAATAAACTTCTAAATGCATCAAAACCAATATTAAACAATTTTACAGTATCAGAATACAGTAAAAACGTTATAAAATACATTGAAAATCACTTGTAATATTTCTAATATGTATTATAGTTATAATTAACTACTTTTTTGTCGTGAAAATAGTAAAGATTAATTATATTATCATTTAAATATATTGGAGATTTTATGAGAAATTATACCTCTATACCTAGTGCTTTTTTTGAAACAGTAAAAAATATGGCACAAAGTCCAGCCTATAGATATAGAAATAACAATAATGAAAAAGTTACAATTACATACAAAAAATTATATGATAAAGTAAATGCTGTTGCTAAGGCTTTTGAAGTAAAAGGACTTGCACAAAAACATGTAGCAATATTCTCTGAAAATAGAATAGAATGGTTTATATCTGATATGGCTCTTTTAACATTAGGTTCTGCTGATGTACCTAGAGGTATAGATTCTACTTCTGATGAATTGAATTATATAATAGAACATAGTGAAGCTGAAGCTGTACTTGTAGAAAATAAATATGTATTTGATAAAATAAAAAAACATCATAATGATTTATCTTTAATAATATTTTTAGATAGTTCTATGCATGACCCAGATAAAAATATTTATTCATTTGATAAGTTTGTAGAATTGGGAGAAGAACATTTACAGAATGATGAAAATTTTGCTATAAATAAGGCTTCTAAATTAACTAATGAAAGTACAGCAACTATAATATATACTTCAGGAACAACAGGAAAGCCTAAAGGTGTTATACTTACACATGGAAATATACTTCATAATGTTAGAGTATTACCGGATATAATTAAATTGCAGCCCGGAGAGAAACTTTTAACTATTCTTCCAATATGGCATATTTATGAAAGAACAATATCTTATGTAACTGCTATAATAGGTTGTTTTACTGCAATTACAAATAAAAGATATTTAAAAAATGATTTTACAGAAGAAAAACCAGATATATTCATTTCGGTACCTGCTATATGGGTTAATATATATAATACTGTAATGAAAAATATTGACAGAAAAAAGCCATTAGCAAGAAAAATTGCTAAATTCTTAATAAACAGATCAATAAGATATATTAGAAGTGTAAGATATCAAAACAATTTAGTTTATTTACTTGGCGATGAAACTAAAGAATCTAAAAAAGCAGAATACAGCATTGGAATGTTTGATCCTATATATCATAAATTGGCAAAAAAAATGGTTTACAGCAAAATAGTAGAATTAACAGGCGGTAAAATGCGTCTTACTATATCAGGCGGCGGTGCTTTACCTATGTATATAGAAGATTTTGTTGAAGCTACTGGAATAAATTTAGTTGTTGGTTGGGGAATAACTGAAACATCACCTGTTGTAACATTAAGATCTCCATATAAAAATTACAGAGGAACATGCGGAGCTCCTATACCAGAAGTACAAATAGAAGTTAGAGATAAAAATGGAAATATTTGTCGAGATGGTGTTATGGGAGTTTGTTATATAAAAGGGCCTAATATATTTAAAGAATATTATAAGGATCCTGAATTAACTGCTCAATCAAAAATTGACGGATTTTTCAATTCTGGAGATTTAGGAACATATACTCAGGAAGGAGAAATAGTTTTAACAGGAAGAGCTAAAGAAACTATTGTACTTCTTACTGGTGAAAATGTTGAGCCTCAGCCTATTGAAAATAAAGCTATGGAATCTCCTTATATTTCACAGATTATGCTTGTAGGACAGGATAAAGCTTCAACTGGTGCCATAGTTGTAATTAATAAAGAAAATATAAAAGAGCATTTTGATAAAGAAAAAATAAGTTATGATGAAAAATCTTTAGTTTCTTCAAAAGAAGTTTATAAACTAATAAGAAGTGAATTAGACAATCTTATTAATTATAAAAATGGATTTAGACCTTACGAAGCAATAGCAAAACTTATCATTACTGATGAAGAATTCACTATAGAAAATGGACTTCTTACTCAATCTTTAAAAATAAAAAGAGCTAATGTAATGGAAGCATATAAAGATAAAATTGATGCTTTATATGATAAAGTAAAATAAAATATATTATTTATTTTCAAAATTAAGTTTTATTTCTTGCAATAAAAATAAATTAAAATATATTATAACATTAGTATACATAAAAGATTTTAGGAAATATTAATTATGTTTATAACAAGTAAAAATGCAATAGTAGAAGCTATATCAAAAGATTTAGTAGAAACTTTATATATAAAATTTCCAATATCAAAAAGAGAAAAAGATATTGTAAAACTTGCTGAAAAGAAGAAAGTAATAATAAAAAATGTAGATAAAAATGAAATGGAAAAAATAGTAGGCAAAGTATATTCAATAGCTGCAGATATTAAAGAAAATGCTGAAATAGGTTTAGAAAGTTTTTTAGATAAGGCATTTGAAAGAAGAGAAAATCCATTAATTTTTATATTAGATTCTATAACAGATGTTCATAATTTAGGAGCTATTATTAGAAATGCTTACTTCTTTGATGTTGCCGGCATTATAATACCTAAAGATAATTCTGCCCCTATAAATGAAAAAGTTTATGAAATATCTGCAGGTGCTGCTTATCATTTACCTATATCCATAGAAACTAATCTTAACAGAGTTATTGATTTTATGAAGGATAAAGGATTTTGGATATATTATGCCAGCGAAAAAGGAGAGACTTCTATTGAAGATTTTAAGTTCAACTCCCCTACTGCCATAATACTTGGAAATGAACATAGCGGAGTAAGAGATATATTAAAAAAGAATTCTGATGGAAGCATAATTATAAATGCTGCAAATGATTTTGATTCATTAAATGTTTCAGCAGCATCAGCAATTATAAGTTATGCTTATTCAATATATAAATAAATATTATAATTTTATTTTATTAATACAATTTTATAATGTTTTAAATTATAGATAAATTATTTTTTTACTTGCAATAATAGTAAAAAATGTATATATTAGATGTATAGGATATAAAAATTTAAGGCATATTATTATATGGAGATTTAAAAATGCCTATATCACCTTTGGATTTACAACAATTATATATGCAGCAATCGCATATAGGACGTATGGAACATACTAGAATGGCAGCCAAAACCATTGCTATGCAGTCCGAGGATAGAGATATACATAGAGATTCTTATATAAAAGATTCTACTGTTGTGAAATCAGAAAATATCTCTGATGAAACAAAGGTTAAAGAAAAGAAAGATGAAGAACAAAGACCTAAAGATCAAGGTTATATGTCCTATAGAAAGAAAAATAAAAAAAGAACTGCTGACATTGATAATAATGAAAACAAAAACACAATAGAAATAGAAGAAGTTACTGCTTCAGAACAAACTAAAGGTTCTAAAATAGATCTTCTAGGTTGATTATTAATTAAATTATAAAGAAATTCTAAATATGCAAATTTTTATTAGTATAATAATTAATGTAATTATATTAGCTGTTACCCTACCGCTGTTCTATATATATATAGTTTCAAAGGCTAGAGAAAGATTAGAAAAAGAAACTGTTTCTAAAGCTAGAGAAGAAATTGAAGCTTTAGTAAAAGAATTTAACAATATAGCATTATCAAGAATATCTATATTGGAAGATGCTATTACAAGAGCAAACAAATTAGCTAAAGATTTAAATGTACAAGATACTGTTGCAATAAATAATAATATAAAAAAAGATACTGAAGAAGTAAAAGAGGTTAAGAAAGAAGAAATAAAAAAAGAAGAAGTAATAATAGAAAATAAAGCTGAAACACCACAACCTACAGAACAAACAATAGAACAAAATGAAAATGTTGTAATTGATGCTAATAATATTCAAAAGAAAAAACTTGATATAAGAGTAGATGATGAAAATGTAAAGACAACAGTAAAACCTGCCTCTGCTGAAAAAAAAGAATCTAAAACAGATAATGCATCTGCTTCTAATAAAGAAACTACAAATACTGCTGAAGTAAAAAAAGATGAAAAGAAAGTTACTAAAAAGAACAATATAGACACAGCAATAAAAGCCATAGATGATAAAGCTAAACAAGAGGCTTTGGAAAGATTAAGAAGTAAATTAGATAAAACTATTAAAACTAAAATGTCTATTTATGATAAAGATGAAAAGAAATCATCTAAAACAATAGATGATAGTGATACAGATTCTGACAAAAATGCTAATATAATAAAACTATACAAAGAAGGCTTAACAAAAGAAGAAATTGCTAAAAAATTAAAATGCTCTATCACAGAAATAGATATAGTTATAGATTTAGAAATAGAA
>NZ_JAWLQI010000051.1:0-24588 GCF_036997785.1 Brachyspira pulli | reverse complement strand
ACGGCGGGAAAAAGAACTAATAATTAAAATCTTTCTATTATAAATATATTCTTTTCTTTATAACTTATTTTAATGCTAAATTTGTTTCACGTGAAAACTTAAATAATTTCATTAAAATATTTATACTATAATTCTTTATTAAAATAAACTAAATATATTATTATCACAATATATTTAATACCTATTAAAAATAACACTATAATTTATTTATAGCAATATATTAATGTTAATAATAAATCTTATAGTATAAATATCTATAGTGTAGACAAAATGTATAATATAAATTTATATTTTTGTATTTTATTTTATTCATTTTTATTTGTTATAAATTTATAAAAAATTTACTATTGTAAAATATATTAATTGTTATAAAATTATATGGTATATGAAAGAAAAAATTGAAAACTTAAAACAAAAAATTATTAAAAGAAAAGATATAATATTTTCTGTTATAGTATCCTTTATACTGCATATATTTATTTTCAGCTTTATAAATACATCTATAATGCAGGACGTTTTTGCTTATGAGAAAGCTAAACAGGAAGCAGAAGAAAAATTAAAAAAAGATGATTATATGTTTTTGGTTGAAACTCCTGATGTAGAGGAGGAAGAAAGCAAGGAAGAAACTCCTTTTGCTTCAGATAAAACTTTGAGGTCTAAAGGTCAAACAGATGTTAAGCCTTCAAAATTTTTTTCAGATACTTCAGTTTTTTCTTTCTTAGGTGATGGAGCCAATAGTCCTATAGTTGAAAGAAGACCAAATCAAAACCTTAACCCTAATAATAATATAATTCAAAATCAGACTAAAAAAGAATTGGGAAAAGAATTGTCAAGAGATAATGTAGAAACATATAAACCAAAAAATCCTGGTATTAAAGGTGATACAAAAATTCCAGCATCATTTGAAGAAGGTGCAGACAGAGCAGTTGTATTTTCTAGTGAAACAGGAAGCATGCAGCTTGGTACGAAGGCTCAGGAATATTTTTGGTATTTTTATTCTTTGGTTGGTTCTGTAAGAGATTCTTGGTATTTAACTATACCTAATCAGGCACATTATCTTGGACTTATAAGAACAGATGAAGTTGAGGTTTTGCTTTCTATAGATGAGGAAGGAAATATAGAGTTTGAGAAGTTTTTAAAAACATCTGCAAATGGCCAAACAAGTTTAGATAATTCATGTTCAAAAGCTATTGAATATGCTAAAAAATTAAAGCCGCCTCCACAAGGTTTGTGGAATGAATATGCAGAAAATGGTAAGATATATATACCATTCAAATTTATATATCAAAACTTTAGCAGAGATTAATTAATTATTTTAATATTTGTTTTTTAATAGTGTTATTTTTTTATTTAGGAGTTAATATGAGTTTTATCGAAAAAAACTGTATATTTTTGGAGAATGAATGTTCTTCAAAAGAAGAATTATTTAATTTTATTTGTAATAAGTCAATAGAGCTAAATATATCAAATGATATTGAAGAAGTTAAAAATGGACTTTATGACAGAGAAAAAGCAGGAAATACTGTAATAGCTGATCTGGTAGCTATACCTCATGCAAGAATTGAATCTGTTAAAGATTTAAAGGTTATGCTTATATCTTTAAAAAAACCTATAAACTATAATACTGATGAAAGTGTAGATTTAGCTTATTCAATACTTTCACCTTTAAATGCAAATGATGAATTCATTGATGTGTTGACATTAATAGCTGTTCTTGTTCAAGATGAAAAATTACAAGAAACAATAAGAAATTCAAAAGTAGGAGATGAGGAAAAAATATCTTCTACTATTGATGAAATATTAAAAATGTATCACATTTAATTTAATAATAATATATTGATAATATTTATTTTAATTAAATATTATCAATATGAAGTTGATAATTACTTTAATTTTCATTGCCTATATAATGAAAAATATACAAATCATTTTCTATATATTTTTTATTATCTTAATATTCTTAATAAATATATTATAAATTTGTTTCACAGTTAAAATAATATTAATAATACTGTGGGATAATTCAAATTAAACTTTCATATAAAAAATTCAATTTATAGTTTATATGTAAATATATAATTTTTTGTTATTATAGTATCAATAAAAATATATAGTAAAAATAAATATATTATAATTATATAATATTTAGTAATTGTATTATAATTTTATATATTAAAATTATTAAAAAATGTGTGTATTTAATGATAATAATGTTGACAGCTTATTTATAAATGTTATAATATAGAACAATATAACTATATTTTAGGAGATTAATTATGTCAAGATTTACAATTCCTAGAGATTTATACTATGGCGAT
This sequence comes from Brachyspira pulli, assembly GCF_036997785.1. NCBI lineage: Bacteria > Pseudomonadati > Spirochaetota > Spirochaetia > Brachyspirales > Brachyspiraceae > Brachyspira > Brachyspira pulli. The sequence goes on along the minus strand of NZ_JAWLQI010000051.1, from coordinate 22,270 downwards.
AACGCTATGGAAGAGTTAAAAAATTTAAAAGGTCATAAAAAAGCTATAATCGTTACAGGCGGTTCATCTATGAAAAGAGGTGGCTTCCTTGATAAATGCGAAAAGATATTAAAAGATACTGGTTTAGAAGTTAAAATATTTGACAGTGTTGAACCAGATCCTTCTATAGAAACAGTTTATAAAGGTGCTGAAGCTATGAGAGAATTCCAACCTGATGTAATAGTTGCATTAGGCGGCGGTTCCGCACTTGACGCTGCTAAAGCTATGTGGGTTTTTTATGAATATCCTGAGAAAAAATTCGATGATATCAAAACTCCTTTCACTATGCCTAAACTTAGACAAAAAGCTATATTTGCAGCTATACCTTCTACAAGCGGTACAGCTTCAGAAGTTACTGCTTTCTCAGTTATAACTGATTATTCTACTAACATCAAATACCCATTAGCAGACTTTGAAATTACTCCAGACATTGCTATCTTAGATTATTCTATTCCTATGACAATGCCTGAAACAGTTTCTGCTGATACTGGTATGGATGCACTTACTCACTCTATAGAAGCTTATGTTGCTGGACTTAGAACTGATATTACAGATGCTTTAGCTATGAAAGCAATTGACATGATTGTTCATAACATAGAAAAAGCAGTTAAAGGCGATAAAGAAGGAAGAGCAAAACTTCATGTTGCTCAATGTTTAGCTGGTATGGCTTTCTCTAATGCTTTACTTGGTATAGTACACAGTTTAGCCCATAAAACAGGTGCTGAATTCCACATTACTCATGGTAGATGTAATGCTATACTTCTTCCTTTCGTTATTCAATACAACTCAAAAGTTTGTGCTGACAGATTTGCTGATATAGCTAGAATGCTTAAACTTTCTGGAAATACTGATGCAGAACTTACAGCTGCTTTAGTAAACAAAGTTAAAGAATTGAATACTAAATTAGGCATCAAACAAACTTATAAAGACAATGGCGTAACTGAAGACCACTTCAAACAAAAAGCTGACGATATAGCTAAAAATGCAGTTGCTGACCCTTGTACTGGTTCTAACCCAAGAGAAACAGATGTTGCTAATATGAAAAAAGTATTAGAAGCAGCTTATTACGGAAACGATGTTAACTTTTAATTAATATATTCTAATCATAGTTTTTCCCCAAGTGTTATTTATTAATACTTGGGGTTTTTTATATTATACATTTTCTATTCATATCAATACATATTTTAATGATATTAAAATTATCTTCTTACATCTCAAACATATTATTACATATTATTATATTTATATATCAATAAAAATAAGTATTAATATTTATATATAAATAAAATTACAAAAATATTAATATTTTAATTGATTTTTTTTATTAATTATATATAATTTAGATATATTAAAAATTCTATATTAAATTTTTAATAGAATTTTTAATAAATTTTAAAATATTTAATAGAATTTTTATGAGATATATTTTATTATTATTGTTGTTTAGCAGTTTATTATTTTCTAAAGAACCAGAATGGATATTTAATCCTTATGATGTATATAATAAAAAAATATATGAAGTTGGTGTTGGCAATGGCAAAACAGAAAAAGAAGCTGAAAATAGTGCATATAGTGCATTGGCAAATATTTTTGGCATGAAAATATCCGTTGATACCAGAGCTAATGAAAAATATATAGAAACATCTTCTGGTGTTGAAGAAACTAGAATATTAGATAATAATACAAGAATTGAGGCAGAGCATAATTTAATTAATGTAAAAATAGATGAAAAATATTATGATGAAAAAAGAGATATATATTATGCTATTGCTGTTTTGAATAAAAAAGAAACTTCTGTACTTTTAGAGAAAAAAATAAAAGAAAATTTAAATATCATTAAATCATATATAAATAAATCTTATATTGAAAAAGATTTATTAAATAAGTATTCTGCTATGTATATAGCATATATATTTTCTGAAAAAAACAATAATTTCTTATCCCAATTATCAATAATAGATAATTCAAAAAATATTACCATAGATGATGAATTCAAAATGGATAATATAAAAATTAAATTAGAAGATATAAAACGAAAAATAACATTTTCTATTGAATCTGTAGATATAACACCAAATATAGAATCTGCTATAGAACATTCTATAAGCGAATTAGGATTTAAAATAAGTTCTAATCCTTCATATATTATAAAGGATAAATTCACATTTGATGGAAATGATACAGGCTATGGCATGTATATTTTGAATTATACACTTATTTTGGAATTACTTGATTATAATGGTGATAGAATAGCATCTTTTAAATTTAGAGGAAAAGATGGAGGTGCTTCAGAAAAAGATGCAAAGCGTGTTGTGATGAATAAAATAGTAAGAGAAATAAATGCAAATCTATCAAATCAAATTTCTGATTTTTTAGATGAAAAATTAAAAAATTAAATAAGGAGTTTATAATGAAAAACTTAAAAACAAAATCTCTTCTTATTTTTGCATTCATTTTTGCTTTGAATGCAATATTTATATCTGAAAGCGTATATGCTCAAAGAAAAAGAATCAAATATGATATAATTGATCAAAGAGGCGGAAAAAGAGCAAAACAGCCTAAATGGTTATTTAAAGGAACTAGCCAATTAGAAAATGATTATGCTGGAAAAATGCCTTTTGTAATTAGCGGAAGAGGAAAGAGTTTAAACTTTGTAGAAAGCTGGGCAAAAAGAGTAAATTCTTCTGCTGAAGTAGCTAGATATTTATCTCAATCAATAGCTGATTATACAGCTGCTTCTGAATATGGAAATGATGAGGATTTCCAAAGAACTATGGAAACATTAACAACATCTGTATCTAAAGCAAAAATTGCTGGATTAAGAAAAGAAGATGATTGGTGGATATTGAAAGAGTATAAAGATGGTACTAAAAAAGGACAGCAGGAATATGAATACTATGTTCTCTATTTAATAGATAAAAATGTAATTGACAGAATATTGCAAAATGAAGTAGAAAAAGCAATATCAGGTGAGAATGAAGAAACAAAATCCAGAGTAAAAGAAGCTATGGATAATATGATTTATGAATATGTAGAAGAAGAATAAATTATAAATCAATCATTTATAAGGGATAATATATTTTTATTATCCCTTATTTTTTATACTATTTCATTGAATTTAATTAAAAATAAAGAACTTTTTGAGGTTTTACGGTATTTTTATGAAAAGATATATATTATTTATTTTATTATTATTATCAAGTTTACTATTCTCACAGGAGAAAATCAAAGTAGCAGTTCTTCCATTTTCCAGTGTTAATGAAGAAGAAGGAGATACAATATCTTCAATATTTGCAAATGAATTAAGCAAAAGAAAAGTATATACAGTACTAACTAGAAACAGCAGAATGGAAAAGGTAATGAAAGAATTAAACTTTCAGAGAAATGGTTTAACAGATGAAAACACTATAGCAGAAATAGGAAAAGCTTTAAACGCTCAGTATGTTATGACAGGCGAGATTGCTAAATTAGGAAGAAGCAGTGTATTAGTAGTTAGTATGATTAATGTAGAGACTTTGGAGAATATAACAGGGGATACTAAAACTTTTAAGAATATAGAAGATGTACTTCAGTATGTACCTCAAATGGTTAATGAAATTACAGGTACTAGAGGGGTTACTATTTATGACACTGATATATTGGGAGATACTACTAAAAGAATAGAACCTACATCAGGAGCTAAAGATGCTTTGGAAAAAGTTATAAGAAAAAGAGAAGGTGAAAAACATGTAGACAAAATAGAATCTTTAGTAATAAGAGGAGTTAATACATATAGAACAGAGCATGGTATAGATAGCGGTACTTGGATTCCTATAGAGTTTAGAAGCGGATCTTATACTTATGGTAATACATATAATGATATGTTTGGAGTAACACCATTAATGATGGCTGCTGCTATGAAATATAATGATATATTAGAAGCTTTAATTGCTGCTGGTGCTGATATAGATTTGGAAGAAAAACCTACTAGAGATAGTGAATATAATGGCAGGCAAGTTGTGGGACATACCGCTTTAAGTTATGCAATTTTAGCTGGTAATTTGGAAGGTGCTTTAATGCTTATTAATGCAGGTGCTGATGTGCATAAAAAAGATTTTTATCTTTATAATGCTGTAGGTACTGATAATATTAAGATGGTTAGACTGCTTATAGAAAAAGGATGCGATGTTAATGAAATACCTTCATTTTCAGATACTACAATATTGCAAACAGCTGTAAAAAAAGCAAATGCTGATATGGTAAAATTGCTTTTATTGAATAAAATAAATATTCATAATAGAAAAGATGATTTATTATATTATGCTATTTCTTCTTATGGATACAGAACTTATAAAACTGATGTTGATGAAAGAAACAGGAAAAATGTTTTAACTATAATTAGATTACTTCTTGATGCTGGTGTAGATATTGATATTAGAACATCTATTGGAGGAACTACTCCATTGATAGAGGCTTGCAAAGAAGGTTATACTGATATTGTTAAATTATTAATAGAATATGGGGCAGATGTAAATTATTCTGATAAATATGGTAAGAAACCTTTAAAAGTTGCTAAAAAGAATGATATAGTAAGAGTTTTAATAGATGCAGGAGCTGAAGAATGAATAAAAGATATATATTTATAATATTATTAATATTTTCAAGTTTTTTATTCTCACAGGAGAAAATCAAAGTGGCAGTTCTTCCATTTTCTAGTGTTAATGAAGAAGAAGGAGATACAGTATCTTCAATATTTGCCAATGAATTAAGCAAAAGAAAAGTATATACAGTACTCACTAGAAACAGTCAGATGGAAAAAGCTATGAAAGAATTAAACTTCCAAAGAAATGGTTTAACAGATGAAAATACTATCGCGGAGATAGGAAAGGCTTTAAATGCTCAATATGTTATGGCAGGCAGTATCAGCAAGCTTGGAAGAAATAATACATTAGTAGTAAGTATGATTAATGTAGAGACATTAGAAAATCTTACAGGCAGCAGCAGATCTTTTAGGAATATGGAAGATGTTATTCAATATGTACCTCAAATAGTTAATGAGATTACAGGAACTAAAGGCGATTTAAAATACAGCGAGGTAGTAACAGACAGTAAAAAGTCGAGAAGAGTTATACCAGGTTCAGGTTCACAGGAAGCTATAGACAGAATACTAATGAAAAGAGAAGGACAAACTGGAATAAGCGAAATTAAATCTCTCATTACAAGAGGTCTTAATACAGGAATGAGAGAAGAAAAAAAGTACAATGGAAGCTATATACGAGCAAATTCAACAGCATTGATGTTAGCTGCATATTTTAAATATAATGATTTACTTGAAGCCTTAATTGCTGCTGGGGCTGATATTAACTTTGTAAATAAGGATTCTTATACTGCGTTAACTTATGCTATTCTTGCTAATAATATAGAAGGAGCTGCTATATTAATAGATTCAGGAATAGATTTAAGCATAAGGATAAACCATAGTTATAATAATGATTATTTAAACTTTGCAGCAAAAGAAAATAGATTTGAAATATTAAAATTATTAATAGATGCTGGAATGGATGTGAATATTACTAATGAAGGAGGGTATACTCCATTGATACACTCTATGGGAAATTATGAAATATTTAAATATTTATTAGAACATAAAGCAGATCCTAATTTAATAACTAAAAATCCTTCTCCAAAATATAATATATCTCCAATAACATATTTAGGTGATTCCTGCTCTTATAGAGGAATGGATGCTGATAAGTTTAAAATATTAAAACTTTTATTAGAATATGGGGCAGATCCTGATATGAGAGGAGGAAATAAAGGTAATACTATATTAATATATATAGTATCATCTCCTATAAAAGAATATTCTGTTGAGGCTGTAAAATTATTATTACAAGCAGGTGCTGATCCTAATGTTGAAAATAATAGAAGAGAAACAGCTTTGCAGATTTTGGAATCAAAAAGCTATACTAATGAGTATTCTGATGAAATAATAAAAATGCTTTTAGATGCAGGGGCTAGATAGTATTAATTTGTAGTGAAAGTTTTAAAGGCTTGAATTCTTTAGTAAAGAGTTTGAGCCTTTTTATTTGTGTTTAATATTAATTTTTGATAAATCTATATACATCAATTTGATTTAAATTTTATAGAATTGTATAATAGTAAACATAATATATTTTGTATTCATTTAAGGGGTAGTAATATGAATTTTAATTTTTATATGCCTAGTAAAATAATATTCGGATGCGGTTCTTTAGATAAACTTCATCAGCAAAAATTACCAGGTAAAAAAGCATTAATAGTTACAGGCGGTACATCTGTAAAAAAATACGGTTATTTAAAAAGATTAGAAGAACAATTAGATAAAGCAAATATAAATCATGTTTTATTTGACAAAATCCTTCCTAATCCTATAAAAGATCATGTTATGGAAGGTGCAGCTTTAGCTAAAAAAGAAAATTGTGATTTCGTTATAGGAATAGGCGGCGGAAGCAGTATGGACTCTTCAAAATCTATTGCTATAATGGCTACAAATGAAGGTGATTATTGGGATTATATATTCGGCGGTACTGGAAAAGGTCAGCCTATACCAAATGATCCATTACCAGTAATTGCAATAACAACAACAGCAGGTACAGGAACAGAAGCAGACCCTTGGACTGTTATCACTAATGGAAATGAAAAAATAGGTTTTGGTTATGATAAAAGTTATCCTTATCTTTCTATAGTAGATCCTGAACTTATGAAAACAGTTCCTCCAAAACTTACAGCTTATCAAGGTTTCGATGCTTTATTCCACAGCACAGAAGGATATCTTAATAAAATGGCTAGTGAAATGAGCGACTTATTTGCTTTAAAAGCTATAGAGCTTATAGGTAAAAGTTTGGCTAATGCTGTTAAAAACGGTAATGATATGAAAGCTAGAGAAGAAGTTGCAATGGCTAATACTTTATCTGGTATAGTTGAAAGTGTATCTAGCTGTACAGTAGAGCATTCTATTGAACATGCTATGAGTGCTTATTATCCAAAACTTGAGCATGGTGCTGGTCTTATTATAATAAGTAAAGAATATTACACATCTATAGCTAATGCTAAAGTTCGTGATGAAAAGATGGTAAATATGGCTAGAGCTTTAGGTAAAAAAGATGCTGATAAACCTATGGACTTTGTTGATGCATTAGTAGAACTTCAAAAAGCCTGCGGAGTTGATGATTTGAAACTTTCAGATTATGGTATGAAAAAAGAAGATTTACCAACTATAGCTAAAAATGCTAGATTTGCTATGGGAGGATTATTTGAATGCGATCCTCATAATTTCACAGACGAAGAAGTATTGAGTATATTACAAAAATCATACAAATAATAGAATATAATTTTTTTAATAATAAGTAAGGGCTATGGTAATATTTTTATCATAGCTCTTTTTATTTGATAAACTTTTATTTTCATACTTCCAACAGGTATATAGTATACATAAGTACAAATTTTTTTATAAAATTTAAAAAAATTAAAAAAAAAGTTATTAAATTTAATATTTTATTTATCAAAAATGTTAATTAATTGTTACTATATATACGGTAGTATTTATTTTGGAGAGTAATCAAATCTATGAAGAAAATAAATAGTTTAGCATTCAGAATGCCATTTGTAATATGTGTTACAGTGGTTATAATAATAGTAGTAATGATGATAGCCTCTATACAAATAGCAAGCAGAGGTATAAGTGATAGTAAGTTAAGCGGATTTAATAGCACTATAGCTGGATATGCATCTGTTTTGGATACTTGGTTTGATTTGCAAACATCTATAATAAGTACATATTCTGTAACTCCAACAATTGTAAAATATTTAGAAAATGATTTAAATTTTACTGAAGAATTATTATCAGAAACTATAGATAAATTTAAAAATAACAATCTTTATCTTATTAATTTTGGTATAGCTGATTCTGAGGGAGATATATTTTTAGATTCATTATCTTCTTCCGCTTTGGGTAAAAACCTTAAAGATTATATTCCTAGTGCTTGGAATAGTATTAAGAATTCGAATACAGATGATGTTGTTTATTCTGATGAACTCGTACAATCTGAAATAACATCTAAATGGGCTATGCCTGCTATAAAGGCTGTTAAAGATTCAAGCAATATTACAATAGGCTATATTTACATTTTTTTAGATTGGTATATGCTTCACCAAACACATTTTTCTAATATGGATTTGGGAGAAACTGGCGGTCTTTTCATAACAAGTGATAAGCTTTATAACATTATGGATTCAAAATATGAAAATATAGGTGTTATGAGGATAAATCCTATATATGAAAATGCTTTTAAAGGTGCAAATAGCGGTATATTACAATACGATGTTAATGGTGATAGAAGAACAGCTGCTTATTATAAAATGAAGAGCAGACCTTGGATAATAGCCTTAGCAATGATGGATTATGAAATATACCAGCAGAATATCAAGTTAATAATAGCAAGTATAATAATAGGTGTTATATCAATAATAGTTCTTGCAATATTTGTGAACTTATTTATTTCTAGTATAACAAAACCTCTTGAAATAGTTGTTGAAGAAGCACAGGAGATAGAGAGAGGCGACTTAACAAATGTAAAACGGCGTATTAAACCTAGAAAAGATGAAATAGGTGTATTATCAAGATCATTTTTAAGTATGCGTAAAAAACTTGCTGAGACTATTAGAGAAGTTAATGAAGCTTCAAATAATATAGTTAAGGCTGCACAGGAATTATCTCAAGGCAATACAGATCTTTCCAGAAGAACAGAATCTCAAGCTGCTAGTTTGGAAGAAACTGCTAGTTCTATGGAAGAAATGGCTTCTACAATTAAATCATCTACAGAACATGCTGTTTCCGGTAATGATATGATGGTTGCTTCAAGAGAGGCAGTTGAGAATGCAGGTAAAATTATTGCTGAAACTACTCTTAATATAGAGGCAGTTTATGAGGCTAGTACAAAGATTAAAAACATTACAAAGATAATAGAAGACATAGCATTCCAAACAAATATATTAGCATTGAATGCGGCAGTAGAAGCTGCACGTGCCGGAGATCAGGGTAAAGGTTTCGCGGTTGTTGCAAGTGAGGTAAGAAATCTAGCCCAAACTACTCAAACATCAGTAAAAGATATTGGCGTATTAGTTGACAACACAAATGAAAAGATTAATAAGGCAACAGAGACAGCTCGTCAATCACAGGATATATTCATAGACATTCAGCAAAAAATAGAAGACACTGCAAGAATAATGCAGGACATAAGTGCTACAGCTATGGAACAGCAAGTAGGTGTAGATCAGGTTAATAGGGCGGTTGCTGAGATGGATACGGTAACTCAGAATAATGCTGCTTTAGTTCAGGAAAGTGCTGATACTTCAGAATCATTACTTGAACAGGCACATGCTCTTAGAGATACGGTTAGTTTCTTTAAATTAAATGCTTCAGATTTGACAGAAAAGACTTCTATAAAAGAAAAGAAAGAAAGTAAAGTGAATAAAGTTATAAAAGAAACAAACACAATAAAAGAAAACAAAGAATATAAAAAAGATGATCAAAAAATAAAAAATAATATACAGGAGTCTAAAAAAGATATGAAAATTGAGGCAAAAGAAATTAACCCTAATAAGGAACACTTTGAAAGCAAAAAGCAAGAATTAAAAGTTCCGCCTTCAGTAGAAAAAGCAAGAGCTGCTATGAAATCTCAAAAGATGGATAATACCACTGTGAGAAATGATGAGTTTGGAGTTACTTATTCTTCAACTTCTAATGAGATGACTGACGATGGTTTTGCTGCCTTTTAATGGTAATTATTTAGTTAAATAATTTTTTCTTTGATTACAAAGCATCGGGTTTTAATAACTCGGTGCTTTTATTTTTGCATCTATTTACACACCCCACCCATTATTCCTTATTATTTATATTTTAAATTTCAGCTTTTTTGTCTTTATTATTTTAATAACATTTGTTAGCACCCACCCTAGTTTTGTTTAAATTTTTTGTCTGCACAACGCACGGTAAAAAATATTAAAAACAAAGAATGCATTTATAATAACATTCAATAAAAAAGTTAGGATTTATTCAACGTGCGGTGAGGAAAATTTTTAATTTTAATAAAATTTTGGGCGGGTATGTTTTTTCTGATTGGGCTTTAAGGTTAGATAAAATTATAATTCAAAATAAAATTAAAAAATCTATAGGGCGGGCTTCTGATATAAACTTATAATCTCTTATATTTTTTGTTATTAGTATAAGTATATACAGGAGTTTTTATTATGTCATTTGATTTTAAATTTGTTGTAAGAGATAAGTATTCAGAAGAAATTTTTGATATCATAAACACAGCACAAAGTATAAAAGCTGATGATATAAAAACGGATTATAAAGCAGTTGATAGTAATAGGTCTTATTCTATAAAAACAGGTATAGGAAGCATTGCATCTGGAAGGTCTTTTAATATTGGAATACCTATTTATGAATATAAAAATGAATTAGGCACTTGGGTAAAAATTGAAGAACAATATACAAAATATACAAGTATGATTCTATCAAGTAATATTAAAAGATATTTTATAAGAGCTATATTTGAAGATGAAATTTATGAGGCAGAATATATTATAAAATCAGTTGGCGGATATAATATCAAGTATATAAATAATTTGGGTGTTGTGGATATTTCACTTGAGGCATTAGATAAAGTATTTTTAAGACAAAAAGAAGAAGAATACGAACTTCCCATTACAGAAGATAATAAACAAGATATTAATTATAAATCATTAAGTTTAGTACCAGTTCCTGTTTCATTTAATTTGGAGTTTATAGTTGTAGGCGGAAAATTAGAATTCCTATTTGCTAATAGACAGAACTTTGGAATACAATGTAAGCAAGAATTAAGAAACGGAGTTTATAATATTGATTTTGATGGGGAGCATTTGAATATTAATGGGGTTGCATATAATTACACAGGAATACAGCCGGAATTAAATGTAGGAAACAATGTATTTTATTTAGAAACTAATCAAACTTGTTTAAAAGCTTCTATAAGATATAAAAGAGGTATTTTAATATAATGGATAATATTAAATCAAGATTGCCATATCATTTTTTAAGAAATAAAATATATAAACTTCCTCCAGTACCTTATGTGAATTTTGAAGATTCAGGAAATTATATAAAGATAAATGATAATATATACGCAGAGAATGCATATAATACATATTCCTATTATGAGTTTAAAATTAATAAAAGAGGCGGAGATACAAGCAAAGTAGGATTTAATATACCTTTAAATTATTTCAATATTAATGATAGAGTAGAATATTTTCTGAATGGTAAAAAAAGATTTGCAGGTTATGTTGAAAGTATAGATGATGCCGGTCTTAATTTAACTATTATTCCAGTATGGGGCAGACTTCTTCATCAATATATACAAGGCGATTTAATATTAGAATCTACTAAAGGAGCTTTGGATATAGTTTTATCATTACAAGAGAAAATTGAAGAAATGGGTATTATATTTGAGAGGAAAAATATAACTCTTAATAATGATAAACAAATCACAATGTCTTTCAGCGGAAAAAATATTTCAGATATACTTGATGAGGTTGAGGAAAGTCTTTCAGGTTCTTGGTGCTGGGGAGTTGATTTTGATAATAATTTCTATTTTAAAGAGTTTTCAGAAATACCTGCTCAAAAATTAAATTGGCATAATAATGATTTTTCAGAAAGTGAGTATGAAGAAGATGCAGGCGATTTAGTAAGCCGTTATATTATAAAGATGAAAGATACTATTACAGATGATGAAGGAAATGAAAAAGAAGTATACAGAACACTTCCTAAAATAGTTGGGGCAGATAAACTTTATCCTCAAATACCTTTGGAAAAAGAAATAGGTATAAAAACTGAAATATTTGAACTTGAGTATAAATTAAATACTTATGATTTAGCATATCAATTTGCCTATCAGTTTTTAACTAATCAGGTAAAGAAAGAAACTGTAAAAATAAAAAGTTTAAACAAAAACAAAAAAGATTTAAATATAAATGAATGTATAGAGTGTATATTAAAGCCTACAAATAATTTTTATCAGATTATAGATTTTAATGATTTTACTATTATAGAAAGCAGATTAAATAATTTATATTCATCTGATATTATAGATGTAGACAGTGAAATTGAAAATAGAAAATATCCTAATTATAAACAGCAGCAATCTGTGGCATTAGTTGATATTGATAGGTATTATAAAGAAATTTGCAATCAAAGTTATAACATTACAAAAATAGTAATATTCTTTTCAGATGGAAGTGCTGATTCAAAAGGAGACAAGATATCAGCAGTATTTCAAGTAGAAGATAGAGAGAATGTTCAAAGAAAATATTGTTCAAATGGTTTCGGAGTTTTTGATGTTGCTGGATATGATAAAAGGGATATTATAATAACTTCAGAGAGAGGCAATATATTATATGAAAAATTTATTTGCTTCTTTGATATCGGCTCAAGAATTGTAAATATGAATGTACGTACTATTGATTATAAATTTGAAAATAATGCTTTGAATATAGATTTAGAACTTGCCAAAATGAATGTTAATCTTACAAATTATTTATACAGTCAGGAAGAGAGAAGAAAGAATCTTGAAAAACTTTTAAGTTATAGCGATTATTAATTTTATATATGAAAAATTTCAAATCTTATCAAAAATCATAATTCATTTATAAAAATCAATATTCATAATAAAAAATAATATTTTAGAGGTTAATAATGATTTCTAATGAAAAGGGAACTATATTAAATTATTTTGGACTTGCCAATACATATAATCCATTTACAGATGAGAATGCTTTACAGGCGGTAGAAAACTTAGATTTTGAAATACCAACTTCAGAACCTTTTATTAATGCAGGATATGTGGCAGTAAGTACAGGGCTTTTAACTACTTCATTATCATTTTTAAATGACAGTATTTTAGCTATTTATGATGCAAACGGAACTACAAAAATAGCAGATTTAAATAATATAATCGGAGAGCTTGGTAATGATAAATATTTACCAAAAGAAAATGAAGCATTTTGGTTCAATAAAGACGGGCTTAGAGGAACTTATTTTTTAAATAAAGTTTATGCAGGTAAGAAATTAAGAATAGTAAATGGGCGTTATATAACTACTTCTATAACAAGCGGAGTATTAAATTATATATTTTCATTAATTGGAACTTCTCAAGGTAAAAAAAAAATAATTTATGATAAAGCAGGTGATTATGAATTTGAGTTTCCATCTAATCCTTATATTAATAGCGTTACTGTAACAATTTTTTCAGCAGGAGCCGGAGGATTTTGGGGAGTTGGTCAGCAAGCAGGAATTGACCCTACCAATGGAGGTGATTCCCAAATAATTATTGGAGATGAGATAATAACTAATTGTTCAGGCGGAAAAATAGCTCAAAGAAATGGTTTTACTTTTTATGAGGCACAATGCGGAATAGCAACTGGGAAAGGTATTTTTTTAATTGGAAGTAATGGAAAAGTTGGAAGCTATAAAACTGTAGATGCTAAAGGAGGAAAAATTATCAATAATTTAATTTCTGATAATTTAGGAAAAGGCGGCGATGGTTCTTTAAATGGAGTGTTTTCTGCTGGAGGCGGATCAGGCTCTGGAGCTGTTGTAGAAATTACAAGAGAAATGATGAGAGGGAATAAAGTTATTAAAATAAAAGTTGGGGCAAAAGGTAAAAAAGGAAGTTATCCTACTAATGCTAATTTTGATGGAAAAGATGGTTGTGACGGCTATGCTTCTGTAGAGTATTATGGATAGATAATTTAATTAAGGATTTTATGATGATTAATAAACTTAATGAGAATAATATACAAGCTCCTTTTCAATATAAAATAAGTGAAAATACTTTTGAATTATTAAAAAGAAGCGGAGAATTAGAACTTAATACTAATAATAAACAAGTAAAAGTTTTATCTGGTCAGAGGCTTTTTTGTGCTGATATAGGTTATGGTATTGATGGTGCAGTAGAAGAAATGGAGTTCTTAATCGATGATATAAAAGTTTATCCTATTTTGCTTGATGAGTTAAAAGATTTACAAACTGTAGAAATAAAAGACAATGAAATATATTTAATAAAAAATGAACTTGATTTTAAAAGTATAATATTTTTTCCGCCAAGTGATTTAAATAAAAATTTTAAATTCACAATCACAACTTACAGCAGTACTTTTTCATCATTTATGTTTGATGAGATAGCTGAAAAATTAAATAGTCTTGATACAAATTATCCAATCATAAATTATTATGAAGGTGCAGATTATAAAGTTAATGACATTGTAAAAAATAACGGCTATCTTTATAGAGTTTTTAAAGAGTTTACAAGCGATGATACAGATTATTATTTAAAAACTAATTGTAATCTTTTAACCCCTTTTAAAAAATTAGAATTAGATACTGACTATAAAGCAAATGAATTAATAGAATATAATAATGATTTTTTAATAGTACAGAAAGATTTCAGATATGAAAATAAAGACGGAGTATTAACTAATTTAAGCGGTTTATTAAAGCCTTTAGATAATATAATTATTTGGTTTGATGGTATAAGAAAAATATATAAAAATCAAATAATTATAAAAGATAATATTTCTTATATAGTTCTTGAAGATATAGAAAATCCTGTTTGGGGCAATATACAAAACAAAATAGATTATTTTAATAAAGCATCTAATACTTTTTATGATGATAGTGTTTCTATTTTCGGAGATAATACTAATACAACTCAGAAAGCAATAGAAAAACTACAAGCAAAAAAACAGAATAATTTAATATCCGGAAATAATATAAATATAGTTAATAATAGAATATATGTTAATGGCGGAATCAATAAAGAATATACCGAAGGAAGTACTTATTTTATAAATGATTTTATAATTATAGATAAAAAAATATATAAAGTTAATGAAGATTTTATTGCTTCAAATTGGGATACTGATATAGTTAAATGTACTTTGTTAAATTCTGGCGGAGGTACAGGTTCTAATGATGCCATAGATATAAATTTTAATAACAGCAAAACCAATTTAGAATATTTATCAAAATATGATTTTCCAAAATTTAAAACTCCTATAGCTGATACTATTAATTTAGTTTTAACAAATGGTGTTGAAGATTATAATGCATTTATTCAAAAACAAGAAGACAGCAGTTATAGATTAGTTTGTAATTTAGATAATTATGAAGTATCAAATCAAATAGGAGCCATACAATTTTTTATAAAAAGTATAGATAGTAATTCTAATATTTTTCAAATATATTCTATATTCTCACAATTCTTTGAGTTTGTTAATATAGATAATGAAGTTGCATATAATTTGGAAACTGATGAATGCAGTATATCTAATATAAGCGGTGATTTAACATTAGTTTTGGGATTTAATACAATAAACAATCCGTATTTTATAATAGGAATAAAATCAACACCTATAACACAAGGTACTTACAATATAAGGCTTAATATAAAAAACAGAGTATTAAGAAATCAGGATATTAATATATTTTCTTGCAGTGATGGCTTTATGGCTTCACAATCAAGGATAGATTTATATAATTTTAAATTAGTACAAAATGAAAGTGTAATAAAATTAAGAGGTTCATATACTTTAAAAGAAGGAGCAGGGCTTGTTATTGGATTTTACAGTCCTATTATAGAAAATTATTTTAATTTAGGTACAAGTTCAGATGAATATAGAAACACAACAGGCATAACTTCAAGCAGCAAAAAACCTTTAAAATTTTTTATATATAAAAATAATAATGCTGGTAATGAAAAACCTTTGTATCTTTTATTTTTACAATATCAAGATGACAGTTATATACAAGTAGGAGAAACAATTACTTTCGATCTTACTCCGGATAAAAATTTTACACTTGATTCAATTTACTCTACAGTTGCTAATGTTCAGCAATTAGGTGAGGCTTTAAATCAAAAAGATATTGAATTATTAAACAAAATTAATAATTTGAAAGCTGTAAATATAAAAATGGATACTATAAGCGGATTAAGTGCTTCTAATGTTCAGCAAGGGTTACAAGCATTAAATAATAAAATTAATGGTTCTATATTCAATTTAATCCCAAATGGCAATGAATATAAACACCCAACAGAATTATTTAATGGGAAACCTGTATATTATAGAGCGTTTGGCAATAGGACTTTTTCAGGTACTCGTGAAGTATTAATAGCAAGTTTTTCATCATGGAATATTGAGTATATATTAGGTGCTTTTTTTAAAGTTTGGGACGGAGTTAGATGGTTGTATTCAAGTAATGTATACAATGAACCTGGAGGAGGAAGGAGAGTAGCTTGGTTTATGGAACAAAATAAAAATCTTTATTTTTATCTTCTTGATGTCACTACTTCAGAATTATATTTCAAATATACAAAAACAACTGATAGTAAAATATTATAAAGGATTTAATTATGGAATATATATTAATAGATGAAAATAATATCATATTAGAAATGTATAATACTGATGATATAGAAAAAATAAAAAAGCAGGAAGAATATAAAAGTACTTATAGAATAGAATTAAAAAAAGATTATCATTTCAAAGGTTTAAATTTAAATCGTGTAGTTGATGATGTGGTTTTATCAAATAAAGAAGCTATTGAAAAAGGTTTGATAATATTAAAAGATAATGAAGTATTGATTAATGATAATATATTAGTGTTGGATAGAAATAAAAAAGTTGTAAATAATGAAATAGTAGAAAAAACGTTAGAAGAAAAATTAAATGATGGACTTATAACTCAAGAACAATATAATGAAATCCAAAATGAAAAAAGAGAACAAGAATATAAAAATAAAACTGATAAGCAAGTTTTAGAGCTTACTCGTTCTTTTTTTAATGGCAACATAGATAATTTGACAGAAGAAGAAAAATTAATTCTTGACTCAATCAATAAAGAAGTAGAAAAAATTAAAACACAATATCCAAAACAAAGTTAAGGAGGAAGTGAGCCGAAGCATATTACAACTTTAGTTGGCATATAATGTTAGCGGAGGTGAGCATAGCAATAAAGGAGAAAAGCGAAAACGAGCCAGCTAGTAACTTCAGTTGCTAGCTATTTATATGCGAGTTTGAGTATAGCAATAAAGGAGTAAAGCGAAAACGAGCCAGCTAGTAACTTCAGTTGCTAGCTATTTATATGCGAGTTTGAGCATAGCAATAATATGATAACAAAAGAACAATTAGAGAAAATAGGAATCGATGAGGAATGGTTAGGGACTATAAATAATGCTTTTATAAAATATTGTATTACTGACATTAATGAACAAGCAATGTTCTTAGCACAAACCACACATGAAAGCAATGATTATAAAAGACTTGAAGAAAGTTTTAATTACAGACCCGAACGTTTATTTGAAGTATTCAAAAAGAGAGTTGGTACTTTGGAAAATGCTAAAAAATTATGCTTACAAGGAGCTAAGGAAATAGCTGATTTTGTTTACGGCGGACGTTTAGGAAATGCTCAAGATGAAGGCTATAAATACAGAGGCAGAGGAATAATTCAGCTTACTGGAAAAAATAATTATGAATATTACGGAAAGAAAATTAATATTGATTTAGTGAATAATCCAGATTTAGCAAAAGAATCTAATGCGGCAATGGAAATAGCTTTACTCTTTTGGAAGGAAAAAGGCTGCGGAATGTTTGCCAAAATGGGAGATGTTAAAACTGTAACTAAATTAATAAACGGCGGTTACAACGGACTTGATGACAGACAGAAAAGGTTCAATAAAATACTAACTATATTAAATAATTAAAGGAGACTATAATGCCAAGAATGAATACAAGTGCAATTATAGATAAAAGGCTTAGCAGAGTAGAACATCAAATAGGTATTAATGAAGATGGTACTTTAAATGGAGATGGATTTATAAAGACTATGAATGATATAAAAGAACAACTAAAATCACATGAAACTTATTTAGATAATATAACATCAGACATGCTTAAAATAGATCATAGGCTTGAAAAATTAGAAATATTAGTAAAAGATTCTAATATAGAAGGTCAGAAATTATTATATGAAACTAAAGAAGAACAGAGAAGAATTATTGAAGATATAAAAGATATCAAGAAGAATTTAAATGACAGTCTTACAGGTTCTAAAATATTAAAATATATGAAGATACTAATTACCATTGCAGGTACTATAACTGCATTAGGAACTATTATAACTGCTTTATATTTTTTTACAAATAAGTTTATAGGATAAATAAAAATGAGTATATTTAATTTTGCAGACAAACATAATGCTAATAAAAAACTTTCTATATATACAAGTATAATAAGTTTTTTACTTGGCTGTATTTGGGTATTTGTTAATCTTATTTGTAGAGGCAGAATAGTAACTAAAGAAGAATCAATAGCAGTTGTTATAATTCTTCTTGGTCTTAATGCTGTAAGTTTTGGTTCTGACCTAAGAGGCTTTTTAAAAATCTTAAAAGGTGTAAATAAAACAATCGAGAAAAATCCGCCTCGATAATTTATTATCGAGGAGCTTATAGGATTTTTTGAGTATAGCAATAATATAGCTTTTTGAAAATCTTAAAAGGTATAAATAAAATAAGCGAGAAAAATCCGCCTCGATAATTTATTATCGAGGAGCTTACAGGATTTTTCGAGTATAGCAATAATATAGCTTTTTAAAAATTTTAAAAGGTATAAATAAAACAATCGAGAAAAATCCGCCTCGATAATTTATTATCGAGGAGCTTATAGGATTTTTTGAGTATAGCAATAATATAGTTTTTTGAAAATTTTAAAATGTATAAATAAAACAAGCGAGAAAAATCCGCCTCGATAATTTATTATCGAGGAGCTTATAGGATTTTTCGAGTATAGCAATAATATAGCTTTTTAAAAATCTTAAAAGGTGTAAATAAAACAAGCGGGAAAAATCCGCCTCGATAATTTATTATCGAGGAGCTTATAGGATTTTTCGAGTATAGCAATAATATAGCTTTTTAAAAATCTTAAAAGGTATAAATAAAATAAGCGAGAAAATCCGCCTCGATAATTTATTATCGAGGAGCTTATAGGATTTTTCGAGTATAGCAATAATATAGTTTTTTGAAAATTTTAAAAGGTATAAATAAAATAAGCGAGAAAATCCGCCTCGATAATTCATTATTGAGTGTTTAATAATAAGCAAAATGATACAAGTAATAATATTAAAGATAATTAAGTCAAAATATTTTTATATAGCTTTAATACTAATTTCTATTTTGTCATATATTTCTTTTCTAAATGTTAAATTGAATTCAAAAACTAAAGAGATAAATAATCTTAATACTAAAATAGTACAATTACAGTCTAATAATATATTGCTTCAAAAAGAAATTATTTTTAAAGAGAAGCAAGATATGATATTAGAAAATTTTTCAAATAGTGATAAAGCCATAAAAAAAATTAAATATAAAAAATTAAGCGATGAAACTATAAATGCTTTTAACAGCATTATTAGTAATTATTATAAAAGTTTAAAGGAGTGACAATATATGATTAAAGATTTATTATTAAAAATTTGGGATAAGATAAAAAACTATAAAATTATAATTATTATGTATGTTATTATGTCCTTTTTGGGATTAATATTAGATATAATTTTTGTAAATTTTAATATTATGAAATGTATAGTTTATGTTATTTTATTTGCGGCATTTATTATTTTTATAATATTTAATAAAGTTATTATAAAAAAAGTATGAAGTATTTATTATTGTTATTTATATTATTTTTTTCTAGTTGCTCTACTATAAAATATGTAACTATTCCTCTAACTACTCCACCGAAAACATATAAACCCAATATTATATATACAGAAAAAGATTTAATGAATGAATATAAGCGTTCTTTAATGAAAATTACAGAATGGCAAAATTGGTATAATGTTCAGTTAGGAAGTAATTTTTCAAAAAAAAATTAAACTTAATGTAAAGAATATGTAATAATAAGAACAATAAGTAACAATAATATTGACATATCATTCATTTTTATGTAAAATATGTCAAATATATATGATGGGGTTATTTTCTTATGAAGAAATTAAAATTATCGGATATTAGTATATCCACATTTAAAGTCAGTAAGATGAATAGTATAATGGTAAAACTCCCTTTAATAGTTACTATTATAATAATCATTTTATCTGTAACACTTGTAACAGCTTCAATTACTTTAGCAACTAGAGAATTAAATACTGTAACGGCATCAGGGTTTGAAACATCTGTTAATGGATATTCTTCCTTAATAGATAGCATACTATCTTATCAATCCATACTTATAGAGTCTTATGCCAATATACCTACTATTAGAGAATATATGTCTACAAGAAGTGAGGCGGTACAGGACAGAGCTATTAGAACAATGACTGTATTATTTGATAATAATGACTATATAATAGACTTATTTATGTTAGGTTTAGATGGAAAAGTTATAGAGTCTTATGACGGAAGTAAGGAGCTTACAGGTACAGATATATCTGTAAAATATAGCAGATTATGGGGAGCTTTTGTTAATCAAAATTATAGAACAACATTATCTTATAGTATATATAAGGAAGGTAATGATATAATACTCCCTGTTTTGCAAAGTGTAAAAGATCTTAATAATAATGTAATAGGTGCTTTTATAGCTTATGTGAATTGGGGTAAAATTATAGATGAAAGTTTAAAAGATTCCAAAGATCAATTTTCTGCAGATAAAACTTTATTTGTAATTAATGATTATAATGAGATAGTTTATCATAATGATAAAACTAGATTATTTTCAAAAGCAACAGATTCACTTGTAATACCTGATAATGAAAATTCTGGATTACTTTCTTATGTTAGAAATGGAGAAGGCATATCAGCATTTTTCAAAAAATTATCAACTACAAAATGGGTAATGGTTGAAAGAACAACTGATAGTTTATTGTATGCAGCAGGAAGAAAGATGATTTTATTAGGTATTATTATAGGTGTTTTAGGTATAACTATATCAACTATAGTAATGGTATTCTATGTAAGAGGTACAATCAGACCTATGAAATTTATAGTTCAGGAAGCTCATGATATGTCAGAAGGTAATTTCGTATTACATTCTTCTGTTAGAGATAGAAAAGATGAGATAGGGGAGTTGTCTCATTCATTTATGCTTATGAGGGAGAAAATAGTTGAAGTTATAACCAATGTATTAGAGGCTTCTAATGAAATAGCTAATGCTGCTAATGAACTTTATAAAGGAAGTGAAGATTTAGCACAAAGAACAGAATATCAGGCTTCAAGTTTGGAAGAAACAGCCAGTTCTATGGAAGAGATGGCATCTACAATAAAATCATCAGCACAAAATTCAGTTGATGGCAATAAAGTTATGATAGATTCCAAAAATGCGGTTGAAGAAGGCGGTGTTGTTATTGCTAATACTACAAAAATGATAGAAGAAGTTTATGAATCTAGTGCTAAGATAAAAGACATCACTAAAGTAATAGAAAATATAGCATTCCAAACTAATATATTAGCTTTGAATGCTTCAGTAGAGGCAGCCAGAGCAGGCGATCAGGGCAGAGGTTTCGCAGTTGTAGCAAGCGAAGTAAGAAATTTGGCACAGAACTCACAATCATCAGCTAAAGATATTACTACTCTTATAGATGATATTTATGAGAAGATCAATAAATCAGCCGAAATGGCTAGACACTCTCAAGATATTTTTAATAATATAGAGATGAAAATAGAAGAAACTTCTAAGATTATGAATGATATAAGTCAGACAGCTATAGAACAGGAAGCAGGAGTTGATCAAGTTAATGTTGCTGTAACAAAAATGGATAGTATAACTCAGCAAAATGCTGCTTTAGTAGAAGAATCTACAGCAGCTTCAAAATCTTTGCTTGATCAGGCTAAACATTTAGAAGACCTTATGTCTTTCTTTAGAGTTAAATAAAAATTATTTTTATATATTTGCTATTGACTATTTATTTATAAGTATTAATATAATTACAGCATAAAGTTATTAAAAATATTTTATTTTTTATATTGACTGCAGTTTAATACTATGCTATCATATAATATATGAAATTTATAATAGACATCAGATAATATATGAAATTTATAATAGACATCAGACATCAGACATCAGACATCAGACATCAGACATCAGACATCAGACATCAGACATCAGACATCAG